>CAZHAI010000175.1:0-5195 GCA_964530645.1 uncultured Rikenella sp.
CAGTAGTGAGAATGATAGCACGTATGGCTGAGGCAATAGTGACACAATGATAGCCCGTAGGGCTGAGGCAATAGGCAAAAGGCAATAGTGACACAATGATAGCCCGTAGGGCTTTAAGCATTGTAGAAGCGAAACGGAAAGATATAATTTCCCCGTAGGGGATAAAGAATTGTAAAACAATAATTATGACCAGCAACCGGCTTATCGAATGCGTTCCCAATTTCAGCGAGGGGCGCGATATGGAAAAGATCAAACAGATAACCGATGAAATCGAATCTGTCGAAGGCGTGATGCTGCTTGACGTTGACCCGGGCAGGGACACAAACCGGACTGTGGTGACCTTTGTCGGTGACCCTGAATCAGTCTGCGAGGCTGCCTTCATGGCTGTACGGAAAGCCGCACAGGTGATTGATATGTCGAAGCATTCCGGCGCCCATCCCCGGATGGGAGCAACTGATGTATGCCCTCTTGTGCCTGTATCCGGGGTGACAATGGAGGAGGCTGCTGAATACGCCCGCAGGCTGGCCCGCAGAATCGGAGAGGAGTTGTCACTTCCCGTATACTGTTATGAATCTGCCGCCTTCGAGGAGAAGAGGAGAAATCTTGCCAATGTCAGGGCCGGTGAATATGAGGGTCTGAAGAAGAAGCTTGAAGACCCGGCATGGAAGCCCGACTTCGGACCGGCAAGGTTTGATGCCGGTGCCGGTGCAGTTATAGTAGGTGCACGGGACTTCCTCGTTGCATTTAATGTTAACCTGAATACAACCTCCGTCCGCAGGGCGAATTCGATAGCTTTTGACGTCAGGGAGCGCGGTCGCGAGAAGCGCGAGGGCAATCCCATCACCGGGAAGGTTGTCAGGGATACCGAAGGAAACCCGGTCATGGTCCCCGGGACGCTGAAGGCTGTGAAGGCGATAGGATGGTACATCCCGGAATACGGATTTGCCCAGATCTCGATGAACCTGACGAACATCGGGGTCACCCCGGTGCATGTCGCCTTTGATGAGGTATGCAAAAAGGCTGAAGACCGTGGGGTAAGAGTGACAGGATCGGAGCTGGTCGGACTCATTCCGCTCAGTTCAATGCTCGAAGCCGGGAGATACTTCCTTCATCGTCAGCAGCGGTCAGCAGGAGTCTCCGAGGAGGAACTGGTTCGCACTGCGGTCAGGTCAATGGGCCTTTCAGAGCTTAAACCGTTCAATCCCGAAGAGAAGATTATAGAATATATACTTACCGATAAAAGGCGGAAGAAGCTTGTTGATCTTTCTCTGTCTTCATTTATCTGGGAGACCTCTTCCGATTCACCTGCACCGGGCGGCGGATCTGTTGCCGCAGCGATGGGAGCAATGGGCACGGCGCTCGGTACGATGGTGGCTAATCTGTCGGGTCACAAGAGAGGCTGGGACGACAGGTGGGAAGAGTTCGCAAACTGGGCTGAGAAAGGTACCGTCATGCAGAAGAGACTGCTTGACCTTGTGGATGAGGATACTGAGGCCTATAACGGTATCCTGAAGGCTTTCGAGCTCCCGAAAAAGAGTGATGAGGAGAAGGCCGCCAGATCTGCTGCAGTTGAGGCTGCAACCCTCAATGCCTCCCTTGTGCCGCTGACGGTTATGAAAGAGGCATTTAAAGTCTTCGAGCTGCTGGAGGAGATGACCCTAAAGGGCAATCCCAACTCGGTCACTGACGGTGCTGTAGGTGTTCTCGCTGTAAGAGCCTGTATAAGAGGAGCTTTTCTGAACGTTAAGATCAATGTCAAGGGTCTTAAGGACAGGTCGAAGGCTGAGGAGTTAATAGCTGAGGCACAGGTAATTGATGAGGCGGCAGCACATCTTGAGGAGGAGATCATTGCGCGTGTGTCAGGGCAGCTGGCAATCTAAACCCCATTGCCTCACCAGGTATAGCCGCGGGTAAATTCAAAAAAAAAATTTCCCGCAAACGTTGGAAATTGAGAAATAATGTTATTTTTGCCAACGTGAGTAATTCACGATAACCCTTATTAACCTAAACTATTAATGTATGAAAAAGATCCTGATGTTTTTTGTACTGGTTTTTGCTGCGGGTGCTATTGCATTCGGTCAGCAAGTCCAGTCGATTAGGGGTACTGTGACCAGTTCGGAAGACGGTCTTGGTGTCCCCGGTGTAATGATCAGCGTCCCCGGTACAACTATCGGCACAATGACGGATGCTGACGGAAAATATGTATTGAGTGTTCCGGCAGGTGCCAATACCTTGTTATTCACATATGTGGGTATGAAGAGGGTAGAGGCACAGATAGCCGGCAGGAATGTTGTTGACGTTGTCATGGCACCTGACCTTCAGCAAATGGAAGAGATTGTGGTTGTAGGTTACGGTGTTCAGCGGAAAAGTGACGTCACCGGTTCAATTGCGTCGGTTAAGGGCGATGCAATAGCCGGACTGGCAACACCTTCGTTTGATGCACAGCTTGGCGGACGTTCTGCCGGGGTGCAGGTAGCTGCAACAACCGGTATCCTTGGTGAAACCCCCAGAATGAATATCAGGGGTGTCAGCTCAATATCATCAGGCACCTATCCCCTGGTTGTTGTTGACGGTATTCCGGTGTTTACCGGGAACATTGCAGCAGGTGGTGCTGCAGCAAACGCACTTGGCGACATCAACCCGGCCGACATCGAGTCGATGGAGATCCTTAAGGATGGTTCGGCTACCGCAATATACGGTTCAAGAGCTGCCAACGGTGTCATTCTCATTACAACAAAGAAAGGGAGTTCAGAACAGGGCAAATATCGCCTGACATATAACACTTATGTAGGTGTCGCACAGCCGGTAAGACTGTTTGACCTGCTCAATGCTGCAGAGTTCGTAGCTATCAGCAATGAAAAGAGGGCAAACTACAACCAGACTCCCATAGCATCATCAACAGGTGCAAAAGAAGGCAATTTTGATACAGACTGGCAGCGGGCAGTGCTGCGTACGGATGCTTTCCAGATGGACCACAACCTTGCTCTCACAGGTTCAACTGAACAGACAAACTACTACTTTTCAATTGGTTTTTCGGATCAGGAAGGTATTGCCAAGCCTAACGAGATGCAGAGATATTCTGTCAGGGGCAATGTTGACCAGAAGGTCAACAAGTGGCTGACAATGGGAGTAAATGTTGGTGTAACCAAGTCAGCATACTCCGGTCTGAACAGTGGCACAAACGCACTGTCAGGTAACATATTCTCAGCCATCAGGCAGCATCCAAACGTTCCGATCTTTGACCCTGACGATCCAACAGGATACAACATTGATGACGTAAACTCTGACTATGTCGGCCGCTGGAATAACATCTTCTCCATCGGTGATAACCTGCCGAACATCATGTACGTGGTTGATCACAACAAGTATGAGTCAAAAGTCAACAGGATCATCGGCAACACCTATGCCCAGCTTACTTTCACCCCGTGGCTGAACTGGAAGACACAGCTGAGCATTGACCAGTCAACCTCTGAGTCTTACCTGTTCTGGAACCCGCAGCACGGCGACGGTAAAGGTTATAAAGGCTATGCATACAACGCCTTCTACAACCTGCTCAGGTGGAACCTTCAGAATATCCTGAACTTTAACAAGACCTTCGCCACCAATCACAACGTGGGCGTGACTCTTATCAACGAATATCAGTATACAAAGAGCAACGACTTTGCTGCTTACGCACAGGACCTGTCGAATGAGTTCTTCAACCAGAACGTTATTTCCGGTACTGCAGGTACAATGTCGATCGGCGGCGGTATGTCCGACAACGGCTTCATTTCATATGCTGCCAGGGCGAACTACAACTACGCAGGCAAATATTTCCTGCAGGGATCTATCCGTTACGACGGTATCTCATCACTGCCGGAAGCCAATCAGTGGGGTGTATTCCCAGGAGCATCCGTTGGCTGGACGATTTCAAAGGAGAACTTCTTCTCCGGACTGACTGATATAGTAAGTGACCTTAAGTTCAGGGCTTCATTTGCAAAAGTAGGTAACGTAAACATTGGTAATTATCCTTACCTGGGCCTCTACGGCTCTGCCAAATATGCCGATAACAACGGTATAGCCTATTCGCAGGCAGGGAACGACCAGCTCAAGTGGGAGAAATCCACAAAGTATGACATCGGTCTCGATGCACAGTTCCTCGAAGGCCGTTTCGGTCTGACCTTTGACTATTACCTGAACACGATTGAGGACATGATCCTTGCCGCACCATATCCTGCTTCACTGGGTATTCCCGGCAACTCCATCAACAAGAACATCGGTTCAATGAAGAACTGGGGTTACGAATTCTCAGTCAATGCATGGGCTGTCAGGAACAAGGATTTCACCTGGAGGCTTGATGCCAACGTTACATTGCCGGACAACAAGGTGCTGTCTCTCGTCAATGATGCTGACATAGTTGGTGAATACAGGATAATTCGGGTTAACGAGCCTATCTATACACTCTACGGTTACAAGTACTGGGGCGTAAATGAAGCCAACGGTAACCCTGTATTCTATAAGCTTGACGGTACGCTTGTACAGCTTAACTATCTTACAAATAACAGCTACGTGTTCGATCCTGAAAATCCCTCTGATCTGAGCACTACCGCAGGCTTTGGTGCGGCAGACAAGCAAATGGTTGGCCGGACACATCCTAAGTTCTTCGGCGGTCTGACATCAAATATGACCTACAAGAATTTCGACCTCAGTATCATGTTGCGCTACAGTGCAGGCAACTATGTGATGAACCGTACCCGTGTAGACCTCCTGAACATGGCCTTCACGAACAACAGCACCGAAATCCTCGACAGGTGGCAGAGCACTTCAGACCCGGGTAACGGCTGGGTTCCAAGGGTATATTATGGAGCATCGAACTTCCTGTTCAAACCGGAGACCACAAACACACTCTTTGTTGAGAAGGCAGACTTCCTCAAAGTCAGCAATATTCAGCTGGGCTACAATTTGCCGAAGTCACTCATCAATCGTGTGGGCATTCAGAATCTGAGGATCTACGTACAGGGCCAGGATCTGTTTATGTTCACTCCTTACACAGGTATTGACCCGGAGATGGAGAACTACCAGACAGGCGTTGACTTTAACGGTTCACCCCGCCAGCGAGTTGTAACAGGTGGTCTTTCGGTGACGTTTTAATCTTAATCCATGAATACAATGAAAAATACAACTAAATATTTCAAGCAATTCAGGAAACTGGTACT
>CAZHAI010000176.1:0-5171 GCA_964530645.1 uncultured Rikenella sp.
TATCATGCGGAGACCCTTCTGAATGGCCTCCTCGAAGGTGCGCCCGATGGCCATGATCTCACCCACGCTCTTCATGCTGCTGCCTATTTCGTGGGCAACACCCTGAAACTTATTGAGGTCCCAGCGTGGAATCTTGCAGACTATGTAGTCGAGTGCCGGCTCGAAGCAGGCGGTAGTCGATTTGGTGACAGAATTTTTCAGCTGGTGGAGGCCATAGCCCAGGGCCAGCTTGGCCGCCACGAAGGCCAGCGGATAGCCCGTTGCCTTCGAAGCCAGGGCGCTGGAGCGCGAAAGACGTGCATTGACCTCAATGACGCGGTAGTCCTCGGAGTTTGGATCGAGGGCATACTGGACATTGCACTCGCCGATGATACCCACATGGCGAATAATTTTTATTGAAAGCTCCCTGAGCTTGTGGTATTCGCTGTTTGTGAGCGTCTGCGAGGGAGCCACCACGATGCTCTCGCCGGTGTGTATCCCGAGCGGATCGAAGTTCTCCATGTTGCAGACGGTAATGCAGTTGTCGAACCGGTCGCGTACAACCTCGTACTCAACTTCCTTCCATCCCTTGAGCGACTCCTCCACGAGGATCTGGTCAGAGTAGGAGAAAGCGCGGGCCGCAAGGGCCCTGAGTTCTTCGGTATTCGAGCAGAAACCGCTACCCTGTCCGCCCAATGTATATGCTGCCCTGATGATGATAGGAAATCCCAGTCCCTGCGCTGCCCCGAGTGCATCGTCAACCGTTGTGACAGCCACGCTGCGAGGTGTCCTCACTCCGATCTCATCAAGTTTCTTCACGAAGAGCTCGCGGTCTTCGGTGTTCATTATGGCCTCCACCGGAGTGCCAAGCACCTTCACGCCGTGCTTCTCGAAGATCCCGCTGCGGAAGAGTGCGGTGCCGCAGTTGAGGGCTGTCTGGCCCCCGAAGGAGAGGAGGATGCCATCAGGTTTTTCGCGCTCGATGACCCGTTCCACGAATTTCGGGGTGACAGGCAGGAAATAGATTTTGTCGGCGATTTTCTCCGAGGTCTGCACTGTTGCGATGTTCGGATTGATAAGCACAGTGAAGATCCCCTCTTCCCGGAGTGCCTTAAGCGCCTGCGATCCGGAGTAGTCGAATTCACCGGCCTCGCCGATCTTGAGGGCTCCGGACCCCAGCAGCAGCACCTTCTTTATATCGTCAGTCATTGTTCCCGTTTGGGTTGTAAAAATACAACAAAAAGTCAGTAGTATATAGTACGGATTCTGCCATGAAGATGAGTACTGACCATACAGGACTCTGACTTTTACTGTTAAAAAGTTAACGTTGGTCAAACATCATGTAACATTGACCTGAAGTTGACGTTTACTGATTTAGAGTAATTCAAGCAATCCCACACAGAATATTCATATTTATAACCAACGGAAGCAGGTTTTTATGAAACACCTATCATTGATTCTGTTATTAATCGCTGTAACCTGTCTCACTGGAGCAGGTCAGTCCCCCGCAGGGACACTAAAGATATTCAGTGATGCACCTCTCGTAGTCTATGTTGACGAAGTTCATTATCCCCGGTACGGTGAAATTGAACTGGTTCCGGGGACTCATTATGTCAAGGCAATAAACAGTGATGGCGCCAGGGTATACAGCAACATTGTCGAAGTAAAGACCGGTGAAGTTACCTCTGTGCTAATTGAGGCACCTGCTGCTCAGCCCGCGGTTTCTCAGCCTCCGGTTTCAGGAGCCGGAGTTACCTATGGTCAGGCCGGACAGGGAACAGAGGCAGGCCAGCCGGCTAACCAGGGCACCCCAGCGGAAAATGTTACCACAAGTCAAACTGATGCCAAACCACTGCAATCCACAATTGATATAGGTCAGACAGATGGAAGTCTCCCGGCTGACATGGGAGGTGCTTTCGGACTTACATTCGGGATGGATGCCGGCAGCGTGGACAGAATTATGTCCAAAAAGGCAGCCAGGTCTCAGAAGAATTCAGGCTATAATGTCTATGCAATACCTAATGGATCAGCAGTATATGTGGTTGAGTGCAGGTTCATTGACCAGAAGCTTTTCCAGATTATTGTCGGTTACCCGTCGGTATACACAAATAAATCAAAACTGAAACTTGACAAGAAGGAAGTTCCGTTCCCTGAGTTCAACCGCATAGTAAATGATGTTACTGCCAATTACGGTGAGCCGGCAACTGCTGAAAAGATCTTTCTGGGCGGATACACCGAAGATGACGGGCAGATACTTGAGGCGCTGAAGAGGAAGAAGGCATTGTTCCTTTACACCTGGACCGATCCGGGTACCGGGAATAATATTATGGTAGGACTTGGTTATACTTCTGCTCCCCTTGGTGCAGCAATCTATACAAGCGGTCCCCTCGGGGCAGAGGCGCAGACCCGCAAACTAAAGTTAAACGGGTACGACTACAAAAAATCGTTCAAGGACAATTACTTTTCAAACTAACCTCAAATAAATACTCCGTATATGAAAACCTTTTTGTCGATTTCACTTTTCCTATTGCTCGGTATTGCCGCAGCATCTGCTCAGAACCCCGGCACTCTCAAAATCTTCTCGGAAGAACCGGTTGTGGTTTTTGTCGATGAAGTTCAGTATCCTGACTATCAGGCAATTTCTCTGGCAGCAGGTACCCACTATGTAAAAGCACTTAATCGTGATGGAGCAAGGGTATACAGTAACATTGTCACAATTACTGCCGGCCAGGTGACCTCTGTTTTGATCGAGGGTGCTGCAAATGCAGCTCAGCCTGCCGCAGCAACAACAGCCCAGCAGAGCCCTGCGACATCCGCCAAAGGGACAGGTACACTGAATATCTTTTCCGAATTCACCGGAACAGCAGTATTTCTTGATGAAAATAAACAGGGTGATGATATAAAGGTTATCAACTCTGTCCCGGCCGGTAATCATTATCTGAAGATCATGAAAGACGGTGTGAGCATCTTCGGGGAACTGGTGACAATAAACGCCGGTCAGACGACAACCGTACTTGTGAAAAATGACGGCCAGGTTGCAGAGAAGATTATGGAGAGCAAGACCAAAGAGCGTGAAGAATACCAGTCAAGAAAAGTCGATGTAATATTCTCAACCAATTCTGTGAGCACCACCCAGGGTGCAAGCACGCTATTCCCGGGTTATTACGGTTATTACGGGTACTCTTCATCGGTAACCAATACCTCGCAGGTTTCTGACTTCAAGGTTATCCAGGGCGGAGTCAAGGAGATAGGCGACCTGGGCCTTGCAAACCTGGTTGAGAACCAGAATGTGATCAATAAATATGCAAGTATAAACAGGTCAGTGACAAGACAGATGAATGTAGGCCTGGGAATGTTTCTTGGCGCCCTGCTGATCGGTGGGCCTGTTCTGGTTGATATTCTTGTTGAAAAACCGTTCCTTCATCCTGACGGAACAACTGCACCGGATTGGGAGATTGGAGTGGCTACGGCCGGCATCGTATCCGGAACAATAGGATACGCCCTGGTAATGAGCGCTGACAAAAAATACCCGAAACATTATTATAGCGTTGATGAGGCAGCAAAGGATGCCCAGGAGCATAACAGGAAACTGAAGCAAGACCTGGGTCTTCCTGAGAGCTATGACGTGAAATAGACCTGATTCAGGACTCAAATTACAGGGAGGGTGTCTCAATGCGGAATTGAGGCTCCCTCTTTTTTTTATTGATTTTTTACCTGAGCGGTGCCAGAATAAATGAAAAATGTATAAATTTGCACCCAAGATGAATAAAAATACAATATGAACAGAGCATCACGACTGGCACTGATAGAGAAGCTTGTCAGGGACAATGTCATTGTATCGCAGGAGGAGTTGCTTGAGATGATGGAGGGCAAAGGGATGAAGTGTACGCAGGCGACACTCTCCCGCGATTTAAGGCAGATGGGTATCAGCAGGGGATTTGATGGCAGCGGGGGTTACCGCTACCTGCTTCCCGGGGGGAGGCAGGAGAGCGCGGAGCCCCTTCCGGTAAGAGGGACCGAAGCCATCACCGGTATGACATGGGCAAGGGGACTGTTGCTTATCAGCACCCCGCCTGGGTTTGCCTCCGCAGTGGCAATCAGGATTGACCGTGCCGGCCGGTACGAGATAGCCGGAACCGTTGCCGGCGATGACACAATCCTGCTGATACCGCGTGACAACATCAGCAACGATGCGGTAGAAGAATGTATCAAAACAATTTTCCAGTCAGAAATCAAATAACAGAGTATAGAATGAAAAAAGTAATGTTGGCATATTCCGGCGGTCTTGACACCTCCGTGATCCTTAAATGGTTAATAAACAAAGGTTACGAGGTTATTGCCTACGTGGCCGATGTAGGTCAGAACGACGATTTCGATGCAGTCCGCGAAAAGGCCCTGGCCATCGGTGCGGCATCGGTTATAATCGAGGACCTGAAGAGGGAGTTCGTTACGGATTACATCTTCCAGGCGGTGAAGGCAAATGCTGTCTATGAGGACCGTTATCTCCTGGGGACGGCGCTTGCCCGTCCGCTCATTGCCAAAAAGCAGATCGAGGCGGCAATTGAATACGGTGCAGATTATGTCGCACATGGTGCAACAGGCAAGGGTAATGACCAGGTGCGCTTCGAGCTGGCCTATTATGCACTCAAGCCTGATATCAAGGTGATCTCGCCGTGGAAGGATGCTGAGTTCCTCTCGCAGTTCCAGGGCAGGTCGGATATGATAAGGTACGCCGCCGGCCACCGTATCCCGGTAAAGGCCTCCATCTCCAAACCCTACAGCGAGGATGACAACCTGATGCATATAAGCCATGAGGCAGGGATCCTGGAGGATCCGTTGTACTTCGCCGGCAAGGATATTCTTGAGAAGATGGTTATGCCAATGGATGCGCCGGATAAGGAGACACATGTCTCCATTACATTCAAGGACGGTATCCCGGTGAAGGTGATCAACAAGGATGATGGCACCAGCTACACAGACCCTCTTGAGCTCTTCACCTATCTCAACAAGCTTGGCGGCGCCAATGGGATTGGCCTGCTCGATATGGTTGAGAACAGGTTTGTGGGTATCAAGTCGAGGGGCATCTATGAGACCCCCGGCGCTACAATCCTCTATGCCGCTCACAAGGACATAGAGGGAATAGCTATGGACCGCGAGGTGATGCGCCTGCGCAACATGCTGGCCCCGGTGTT
>CAZHAI010000177.1:0-5162 GCA_964530645.1 uncultured Rikenella sp.
TTGCAGAGGCGGCCTCCGCCTCTTCCTTCTCAGCCCTCTTCCTGGCTACCCTCGCAGCAATAAAGATACTAACCTCGTACAGAAGCACAAGGGGAATTGAGACAAGTATCAGGCTGAATACATCAGGCGGGGTGATCACTGCTGCCACAACCAGCACAACAACTATCGCGTGCCTGCGGTACTTCCTCATGAATTCCGGGGTGATAATGCCAATCCGGGCAAGAAAGAAAACCACAATAGGCAGTTCAAACGTAATTCCTGCCGAGAGAGCCACCGAGGTTACCGATCCGATATAGGAACTTATGTTGATCTGGTTTGTGACAAGGTCACTCACACGGTAGGATCCAAGGAAGTTAATCGATAGCGGAGTGATGATGAAGTACCCGAAAACCACACCGGTAAGGAACAGGAGTGAAGCCATTAATACTGCCCCCTGCGCATACTTGCGCTCCTTATCGTAGAGAGCAGGGCGGAAGAAAGACCAGAACTCCCAGAAAACATAGGGGAATGCAATTATCAGTCCGGCCACGAGGGATATATTGATGTGGGTGGTGAACTGCCCTGACATTTTTATGCTTATCAGGTTAATCGGATCCTGGTTGATGCACAGAGCCGGGACATTCACAAGATCGGCAAGCCTGCACAGAAGCCTGTTTGTGATGAAATCGGGATTGTTGGGAGCCAGGATTACCTTGTCGAAGATTATATTCTTGAAGACAAATGCTATGATTGCCCCTGCCACAACCGCTATCAGAGCCCGGATGATGTGCCACCTCAACTCCTCCAGGTGCTGGAGAAAAGTCATTTCACCGTCAGCTTTATTGTTTGTCTCTCTGCTTTTGCGGGCCATAGCCGGCATCTGTATTGAAGGGTGTAAACTTACATAAAAACACCCGAATCTGAACAGGCGGATAAAAATCTGGTTCCATATGATATTTATCGCAGGGGTGATAAAAAGATTTGACAGATAGTTTAATTTAAGTTAAATTTGATATAAGGGTAATTTGTTGATTAAAGATTACGTAACTTGTTAGTAGGATTTTTAACCGTTTAACACAGGGGGAGAGGAAACAGCATTATGTATACTGATGCTTCCATACACGACTATCTTAAGAGATATTTCGGTTTTGACACTTTCAAGGGAAACCAGCGGCCGATAATAAGAAGTGTGCTCGAAGGCAACGACACGTTTGTACTCATGCCCACAGGCGGAGGCAAGTCGCTCTGCTATCAGCTCCCCGCAGTGATGATGGAGGGAACGGCAGTTGTAATATCCCCGCTGATTGCCCTGATGAAGAACCAGGTGGATGCGATGCGCAACTTCAATACCACGGATGACGTGGCTCATTTCCTCAACTCTTCGCTGACCAAGACCGCAATCACCAAGGTTAGGCAGGATGTGTCCCAGGGAAATACCAAGCTACTCTACGTGGCACCGGAGTCGCTTACAAAGGAGGAGAATATTGAGTTCCTGAAGAGCATAAAGGTTTCGTTCTACGCTGTTGACGAGGCTCACTGCATCTCGGAGTGGGGCCACGACTTCAGGCCGGAGTACCGCAGGATAAGACCGATAATTGACACTATAACGCGGGCGCCAATAATTGCACTCACAGCCACCGCCACCCCGAAAGTGCAGCATGACATAATGAAGAACCTCGGGATCTCCGACGCAATGTCATTCAAGTCGTCATTCAACAGGCCCAACCTCTATTACGAGGTCAAGGCCAAGCAGGACGCCGCACGGGAGATTATCAAATACATAAAGAACAACCCGGGCAAGTCAGGCATCATCTACTGCCTCAGCCGGAAGAAGGTGGAGGAGCTTGCCGAGACCCTGAAGGTCAATGACATCAAGGCACTGGCATATCACGCCGGGATGGACTCCCAGACACGGACAATGAACCAGGATAAGTTCCTGATGGAGGATGTTGATGTGATTGTGGCTACAATCGCCTTCGGAATGGGGATAGACAAACCTGACGTGAGGTATGTGATTCATTATGACATGCCGAAGAGCCTCGAGGGGTACTACCAGGAGACTGGCCGGGCCGGGCGTGACGGCGGCGAGGGGAGATGCATTGCCTACTACAGCTATGACGATATTGTCAAGCTCGAGAAGTTCATGCAGGGCAAGCCGATAGCTGAGCAGGAGATTGGCAAGCAGCTGCTGCTCGAAACGGTCTCCTATGCCGAGTCATCAACATGCCGGCGCCGCATTTTGCTCCATTACTTCGGTGAGGAGTACGACCAGGAGAACTGCGAAGCATGCGACAACTGTCTGCATCCCAAGACACAGTTTGAGGGACAGGATTATGTTGTCAATATGCTCGAGACTGTGCTTGCGGTGAAGGAGAAGCACAAGGCTGATCATATAGCAAAGATTCTGGCCGGCACCCTGAACTCGGCGATCAAGTCATACAAACACCATAAGCTTGAGACGTTCGGTATAGACGAGGAGAAGGACGAGCGTTTCTGGAACATGGTGATACGTCAGGCACTTATCAATAAGCTGCTTAACAAGGACATAGAGAACTACGGGCTGCTTGGTCTTACGCCAAAGGGGCACGAGTTTCTGGAGGAGCCGAAGAGTTTCATGCTGAATGAGGATCATGACTATACAGACTCTGAGGATGAGGAGGCCTCCTTCGGGGCCCGCACGGCAGCGGCCGATGAGGAGTTGCTCAGCATCCTCAAGGATCTGAGGAAGAAGATATCAAAGCAGGCAGGACAGCCGCCGTACAACATCTTCCAGGACCCCTCATTGGAGGAGATGGCCATTCAGTACCCCATCACAATCGAGGAGTTGCAGAATATCACAGGCATCGGTGCAGGCAAGGCGCAGAGGTACGGCAAGGAGGTTGTGGAGGTGATTGCGGATTATGTAGCCGAGAAGGAGATCATCAGGCCCCAGGACATGGTTGTCCGGTCGGTTGTGAACAAGTCAGGGCTGAAGGTATACATCATTCAGAGCATTGATCGCAAGATGCCGTTTGAGGATATTGCTGATGCGAAGGGTATAGAGTACGACGAGCTGCTATCTGAGATAGAGGCCATTGTGAGCAGCGGCACGAAGCTGAGCATTGATTATTACGTTGACACTGTGATCGATGAAGACCGGCAGCAGGACATTTATTCATATTTCATGGAGGAGGCTGAGAGTGGTTCGCTAGAGGAGGCTGTCAGTGAGCTGGCCGGCGAGTTTGAGGAGGAGGAGATCCGCCTTGTCCGCATCAAGGTGCTGTCGGAGGGGAACTAGGGGAGTCGGCAGTCGGCAGTCAGCAGTTGGCAGTTTGAAACTGCGACGAAGAGCAGGGCTGTACCGCGTAGCGGTTAAAGCATTGTAGAACAGGATCTGGTAAAAATATCCCTTACCCGTAGGGCATTAAGCATTGTAACCCGGATACCGGCAGATAACTATTGCCCGTAGGGCATTCAGCATTGTAGATGGCAGTTCCGATTAATATTATTGGCCGTAGGCCATTCAGCATTGTAGAACGGAATCTGGCAAAATATCGGTTGCCCGTAGGGCATCCAGCATTGTCCCCCGCCTGCCTCCACCCAAATAACCTCACCGTCCCCTGAACCTCCGCGACGACGGGAACATACTCATCACCCCCACCACAATAAAATAGAACGGATATACCAACTCCGATGCTATGAATGATATCATCTGCACCCGACCGCCCCTTTTCTTCATCTCCCCCGCAATCAGCAGGTAATCGGGTATGATTTTTATTCCGTACATGGCGGCCACGGCCGGCACATATTCAACCGAAAAACATGCCATCACAGCGGCGGCGGTGACGGCGGCGTTGCACGCCGCCGTGGCTGCGGCGAGGGTGAGGGTGGGGGCGTCACTGTAATGAAATGCCTTGGATGCCCAGCGGGCGCGCTGACGCAGCAGCGCCGCAGCCGAGACCGTGGCAGCGGTCTCCACCGCCGCCGAGCTGCGGCCGTGATGCCTGACGGCTCCGCCGTCACGCATCACGGCCTGCAACAGGAACATGTCATCACCCGATGGCAGATCAGGACGCAGCTCATCCATGTGACGCAGATACGACTCCCTGCGAAAAGACATGTTCGCAGCATTGCACATCACCGGATGACCTGCCACGGCTGTCGCCTCCGTGACAGCCTGCAACGCCGAGAACTCATAAACCCCGAAATGCGACCAGAATCCTTTACCTGGCTTCTGATACACCGGGGCAAGAACCATCGCAGGTCCGCCTCCTGCATACCATGTGGCATGCGAACGAACCCACCCGGGTCCGGCAATACAGTCGGCATCAGTAGTCAGTATTATTTCTCCGGAGGATTTCTCTATACCATATCTCACGGCTCGCTTTTTACCGGAGAAAGGATTGTAAATGAGCCTAATCTGCGCAATGGACTGATCCTCACGCGATGATATAAACTCACTAACAACTATGGGAGTACGATCTGTCGAATTATCGTTGACAATAATGACCTCAAGCAACTCCTGAGGGTAATCCTGCCGCGCAAGGCTTTCAAGCAGAGTTGTAATGCTTTTCTCTTCATTGCGTGCTGCAACAATTATGCTGACTTTGGGCAATGCAACCGGTTCGGGTGCTTTGTTTTCATCGTCTGCAACAACAACCGAACCTGATTCAGACGGGCTGACAGCGGCCCGGTGTTCATCTCTGCCACGCCGGTCAATGAACATCCGCAGGACAAGAAGTCCGGCAGAGTATAGGATTACAGGCAAAGTTAACCACCACATATTTTAAAGTCTGAGAGTCTGAAGGCCCCGACACTTCGTGTGCGGGGTTTCGGCTCCGCCAATTGGAGGAGCCTCAATCTGAGGGTCTTGCGGTCTTGCGGTCTTGCGGTCATGCAGTCATGCGGTCTTGCGGTCTTGCGGTCATGCAGTCATGCGGTCTTGCGGTTCCCGATCCACTTTGTGGTCGGGATTTGGCTTCGCCGAGCTCGCCTTCGACTTGGTTCGTCGTTACACTCCTCAACTTGCAGTCTTGCAGTCCGTCGGTCCATGTGTCATGCAGTCCTTGACTGCAGTTAAGTTTATACCATCCACTCGAAGGTACGGTAGTGTCTGCCGTCCATGCCCATCGCTTCGTAGGTCTGCTGTGCGCGGAGGTTCTCCGACTCAACATAAAGCCGCAGTCCTGCTATTCCACACTCAA
>CAZHAI010000178.1:0-5148 GCA_964530645.1 uncultured Rikenella sp.
GATCAAATGCATTGAATATCCTGTTGCCGGGAGGGAAGACCTGCCGTGTGCGGTACTCATCGCGCACGAAATCAGTGAGTGCAATGAAATACTCTTTTTCATACTCTTCGCGCAGCCTCTCCTTCCAGCTTGTCTCGATCCTTATATCCATAATGCCCAAACGGTCAATATGCTGTTAAAAATAATGAAATTTCGCAGAACTGTTATTCCTCCTTAACCACGGATTAAAAATACACTATATTAGAACCTCAAAATTTTCGGATATGATTGATTTGCGCAGTGATACAGTTACAAGGCCATCGGCAGCAATGCTTGAGTTCATGATGAAAGCCAGTGTCGGAGACATGGTCTTTGGTGAGGACCCGGAAGTCAATGAGCTCGAAGCGATGGCCGCAGACATGTTCGGGATGGAGGCTGCCCTCTACTGCCCCTCAGGCACCATGACCAACCAGATTGCATTAAAAGCACACACCAGGCCGGGAGACGAGGTCATCTGCAGCCGCATGGCCCATATTTACCAGTTCGAGGGTGGTGGCATTGCCTTTAACTCAGGCGCCTCAGTGGCCCTGATTGACTCTGAAGACGGCACCTTCACTGCCGATGAGGTGAAACAACACATTAACAATCCAGAGGACTGGCACAAGGCTTACACAAGGCTCGTTGAGGTGGAAAACACCGTCAACAGAGGCGCCGGCGCATGCTGGAACTTTGAAGAGCTGAAGCGTATCAGGGAGCTGTGCGACAGTCGCAGCCTGGGATATCATCTCGATGGGGCCAGGCTCTTCAACGCCATGGCCGCAGACGGCAGGAAGCCTGAAGAATACGGTGCGCTCTTCGACTCGATCTCAATATGCCTGTCAAAGGGCCTTGGCGCTCCTGTGGGCTCGCTGCTGATAGCAAACAGGGAGATTATCAAACAGGGAGCCCGGATAAGGAAAGTCTTCGGCGGAGCTATGCGGCAGGCAGGTTATATTGCTGCAGCAGGGATATATGCCCTGAAAAACAATGTCCGGCGGCTCGACGATGATCACAGGAACGCTGCCGCACTTGCAGAGGCACTTAAGATGTGCAGGCTGACTGATAAGATTCATTATGGCGGAACCAATATCGTCATATTCACCCTGAAGCCTCCGGCCACTGCAGCCGGATTCCTGGAAACAATGAAGTCACATGGTATCCTTGCGCTTAAAACAGGGGAGAGGAGCATCAGGATAGTAACCCACCTGGATGTGAATGAAGAACAGGTAAAAAGGGCTTGCGAGGTGCTTGCTAGCCTTTGAAGGTGAAGTAAATAGCTCCAAGGATGCAGATGAAGGCGAACAGGTGATTGAGCCTGAAAGTTTCTGACCGGAAGAAAAACAGTGTAAATACAACGAAGACAGAGATTGAGATTACCTCCTGTATGAGCTTTAGCTCAACAAGCGAGAAGGGTCCTCCCGTGCCACGGTAGCCAATCCGGTTGGCTGGCACCTGAAAGAAATACTCAAACAGTGCGATGCCCCAGCTGACAAGGACTATCCCTGCAAGTCCGAGCAAGGCATTTTTGGATACATTCTGGTATTTGAGATGGCCATACCAGGCTATCGTCATAAACGAGTTCGATACTATCAGAAGCAGGATTGACCAGAGACCTTTCATAAAACCTTGCGGTATACAAGTTTAGGATCACCGGGACCGTAGAATTCACGGAGAGTTGCCTCGAGCTCATATCCGGTCTTAAGGTAAAAATGGCGGGTGGGTTCATACAGCGGTCTTCCAGAGGTCTCTATCCAGGCTATTTTGCCTCCAAGTGACCTGATTCGTTCTTCGGTCTCCCTCAGTATCAGGGAGCCGTAGTGCTTCTTCCGGTGTTCCTGCTGTATTGCCAGCCAGTAAATGTCCCAGGAGTGTACTGATGAAGGATTGGGCCCGAAATTGGCAAATCCGATCACCTCACCGTTTTCAGTAAGCTTAACCCAGTAATACCCACTCTTTTCCTCTCCCTGTTCAAAAGTCTCGTCGGCAAGCGAAAGGGCAACCTCAATCTCAAAATCATAAAAGAAGCCGGATGAGGCCAGAATTTTTTCAAATGCCGGCCTGTCGGCAGGGGTGATCTCGAATGAAATCTCAGGCATAGGCTGTTTTGTCACTTGTTCAGGTCGTTAATTATATCCCTGATTACTTCGGCATGGGAGTATCCGGCATGAACGGCTGCCGAGATGAATCCGCTGTCCGGTGATATGCAGGGATTGGCATTCACCTCAAGGACGTAAACGTTCTCATCTGCATCAACACGCATATCGACGCGGGCGTATCCCCTCAGCCCGAAAACATCCCAGCAGGCAAGTACTGCTTTCCTGATATTCTTTCTCAGCCTTTCACTCAGGTCATCCGGGAAATAGCGTTTGCTGTTGTCGTACTGGAAGGTGTCCTCCTCCCATTTGGCCTTCCAGCTTACGATACGGGGCATATCATCAGGGTAACCGTTGAATGTCATCTCTGCCGGTGGCAGAATCTCCGGACCGTCAGGGCCGGCCTTGACGCTTACGTTAAACTCCCTGCCGTCAATGAAATCCTCTATGAACCAGTGGAGATCATTTTTGTCCTTTAAAATTGCCGGAGCCGTGCCGTCATATTTGAATACCGAATCTTCGGTGATGCCCAGCGATCCGTCTTCCCAGACAGGTTTAAGTATATACTGCCTGCCCGGAACAAGCTGCCCGGATTCTGAAACTTTGTATCCGCCGGCTACTGGAATTCCGTTTGCTTTCATTATCCGGCGGGCAAGCACCTTGCTGCCTGTTATGAAGGCAGCCTCCACCGGACAACCGGTATAGGGAATATGGTGCATGTTAAGGAGCGCGGGGATGAAATAGAGTACTTCAGCCTGCTGCCCGACCGATTCAACAAGGTTAAAGACGAATTTAAAATCCTCAGCTGTGATGGCCGCTATCTCTTTGAAGAAATTTTCTGTAATTCCACGGCGCTCAACTCTGTAACCAAGAATCTGCAGCGTATCGCCGATAAAATTCACCTGGTCAAGGACATCGAGCTCATCCGGCAGGGCATCAGAGGCAGGCTCATTGTAGATTATGAGGCACTTTCCGGTCATCATTTCAGTCCGTAACGTAGTTTTGCAGAATCCATTATAATCTCCATCAGGGTTCCGAAAGCCATTCCGTTCATACGTGAAAGCATCGGCAGGTCGGAATGAACCGGGTTAAGTCCTGCCAGCGGGTTGGCTTCAATGAAGCACATCTTTCCGTGACGGTCGGCCTTCATGTCCACGCGGCCTGCATCAACTGCTCCCAGTGCGCGCCATGCGCCCAGGGCGACAGTATCGCACTCACTGCGTAAATCCTCGTCGTAAACCGTATACTTTACGTAGTTCTCATAGTTTTCCTTGACCTCAACAGAGTAGGGCAGGTTATCTTTGCAGATGACCTCCATTCCGCCTGTCACTTTCGCTTCAGCGCCATTTCCGGTAACGCCCACTGTAAACTCCCTTCCCGGGAGATACTCCTCTATCAGCACCGGTTGTTTGTATACGGCCAGCAATTCGGTCACCAGCGATAACAGCGATTCGCGGTCTCTGACCAGACTCCTTGTTGTAATGCCCTTCCCGGTTCCCTCGGCGACGGGTTTCACAAACAAAGGATATTCAAGTTTTGAAAGGTTGTCAAGATCACGCACAGAATTGGCGATGATGCCGGGGCATACAGGCACTCCGGCAGCACTCACGACAAGCCTTGTCAGGTATTTGTTGAGTGATACGCCCATAACAACAGGGCCGCTGAAGACATATGGAATACGGTATTGGTCGAGCAGGGCAGGGACTACAGACTCGCGGCCGTCGCCGTAAAGTCCCTCCGCAATATTGAACACAATGTCCCAACGCTCTCCTGCAGCCAGCTTTTCAACAAGCTGAAAGATATTTCCAATGCGTACTGTTTCGTAGCCGAGACGGGTAAGCTCGCCCTCCAGGGCAACCACCGTCTCTTCCTTGTCAAACTCAGCCGTTTCGTCCATTGTATAACCGCGTTCGAGATACCACGAACGGAGGTCATACGTCAGTCCAATCCTCATCCCGTACCTACTTTTTGTTTGGGTAAGTATAACGGTTCTTCTTATAGTTTCTGAGCACCCACTTCTCCGGACCGCTTTCCACCACATAGGCCGGCAGGATCGGGATTTTTCCGCCTCCGCCGGGGGCGTCGACAACGAACTGCGGCACAGCGTATCCGCTTGTATGGCCACGCAGGTTTTCTATGATGTCAATCCCCTTTTCAATTGTGGTCCTGAAGTGGCTTGAACCGGGTATCAGGTCGCACTGGTAGATGTAGTAAGGTCTGACGCGCACTGTGAGTAGCTTCTGCATGAGGCTCTTCATTGTTGCCGGGTCGTCATTTATACCCTTCAGGAGAACTGTCTGGCTGCCAAGGGGTATTCCCGCATCGGCAAGCATCTCGCATGCCTTGCGTGTCTCAGGTGTCATCTCATCAGGATGGGTAAAATGGACGCTCAGGAAGAGGGGATGGTACTTGCGGAGCATGGCCACCAGCTGAGGGGTGATCCTCTGCGGGAGTACGGCCGGCACCTTGGTGCCTATCCTGAGTATCTCGATATGCTTGATGGCCCTCAGGTTGGAGAGCAGGTATTCAATCTTGCTGTCATTCATTGTAAGGGGGTCGCCGCCGCTGATGATGACGTCACGTATCTCGGTATGCTCCCTGAGATACTCGAATGCCCTTTCCCATTCACCTTTTGTAAGATGTCCCAGCTTGCCCACGGAATGAGAACGTGTGCAGTACCTGCAGTATGAAGAGCAGAACTGTGTCACGGTGAAGAGAGCCCTGTCAGGATAACGGTGAACGATACCCGGAACCGGACTGCTGCCCATCTCATTGAGGGGGTCAGCCTTCTCAGCTTCAGTGATAACAAGCTCATCACTCGTAGGAATCATTGTGCGTCGAAGGGGCGACAACGGATCTGAGTCACAGATGAGCGACAGATAGTAGGGAGTGATCCTTAGCGGCAGCCTGCCTTTCAGCCTGTTGAGGGTATGGATCTCGTCGTCGGTCAGTGTCATGACACGCGACAAGGCCTCGGCAGTGGTGAAAGAGTTGCGCAGCTGCCAGCGCCAGTCATTCCAGGATTCAGCATTTGCAA
>CAZHAI010000179.1:0-5134 GCA_964530645.1 uncultured Rikenella sp.
TCTCACCGTCGTCATCGATCTTCACCTGTACTCCTTCGAGGATCGGCCCTACCGTTTCGAATTTAATATCCGGGATACGAAACGGATTTACAGCTATCACCGGTGATGTTTCCGTAAGGCCGTACCCCTGGAGCACAGGCATCCCGGCAGCCCAGAAGATGCGTTCGAGACGCGACTGAAGTGCGGCGCCGCCGGAGACGAGCACGCGGAGCTCCCCGCCAAGAGCTTCCCTCCATTTGTTGAATACAAGCTTACGGGCGATGCCCAGCCTGAACCTGTAGAACTTTGTGTTGCCTGTGAGCCTGAACCGGAGACCAAGGTTCACTGCCCAGAAAAAGATCTGTTTTTTGAGCCATGGAAGGTTCTTGCCTTTGTTAATTATGTTGTCATAGATTTTTTCAAGGAGCCGGGGCACTGTGTTGGCGATATGTGGCCTGATCTCCTTCATCGTATCTGCAATGACGCCCATATTCTCGAGGTAGTAAATGCTTGTACCCTTGTACTGAAAATGGTAGTTCATCATTCGTTCGTAGACATGGCAGAGGGGAAGGAAGCTGAGAGCCCTGTACCCCAGTCCGAATTCATGGGCAGTACTGGTGGCTATTGCGTTGGAGACCAAATTATTATGTGACAGCATTACCCCTTTGGGGTTGCCTGTGGTGCCAGATGTGTAGATGATAGTGACAAGGTCGGATGGCTTAATTGAATCCCTTATTGCGGTGAGTTCGGCCATATGGCGTTCCCTGTTCTTCCTCCCTTCCTCAATGATTACCTGTATTGTTTTCAGGCTGGTGACGGGATCGAATGAATAAAGTTCTCTGATGGTTGGGATTGCTGATGCTATTGGCAGGATTTTGTTGCAGATCTGTTTGTTGCCGACAATGACCGCCTTCACTCCGGAGTGGTTGAGTATGAAGGAGTACTCTTCATGCCCGATTGTAGGATAGACCGGAACGTGGATCATGCCGGCCTGTGCCAGGCCGTGGTCAACAATATTCCATTCTGCCTTATTGGGGGTGATTGTGGCGATGTGATCACCCCTCGTGTAACCTAGTGACATCATGCCGCAGGAGAAGAGGTCGGTGAGTTCCCTGACCGCTTCTGTCGAATAGGTTACCCAGCCGCTTCCAAACTTGCCGCCAAACATCACCTCCCGTGGATAGACCTTACACCCAAAGTCTATCAGGTCAAAGGTTCTGGTAACTTCCATTACAACAGTCTTAGGATTAGCGTTACAAGATTATGAATTTAGAACGGCCGGCAGGTGATGTTTTACAACACCTTTTTTGCCAATGCAACTGCTTTCGCAACTGCCTCAGAAAGGCCCTCTGGCCTTTTGCCTCCGGCGGTTGCCAGGAAGGGCTGTCCGCCGCCTCCGCCGTTTATTTCAGCAGCCGTGGCCCTGATCATCTCCACGGCGTTGAGGCCGGCAGACACGGCTGCCTTGTCACCCAGGCCGATCACAAGTGATGCCTTGCCGTCGTATTCGGATCCGATTATTATAATGCTGCTGTCGTCTGACTGTCTGATCTGGTGCGCGATATTCTTGAGCGTTTCGGCCTGGGTTTTCTCCAGGACTCCTGAATAGATGCGGCAGCTGCCGGCTGTCTCTGCCCTGGCAGTCAGTTCGTTACGGGCTGCTGAGGCTGCGGCCAGCTGCATCTTCTCCAGTGTACCTTTGAGGGAGGCGTTTTCAGCCATCAGCTTTGTTATGTTGACCACCGGGTTCCCTGTGCTTTTAAGCATGACGGTTATCTCGTCGAGGATCTTAAGCTTTTCATCCAGGTAGCTTAGTGCACGCCTTCCCGTCACGGCCTCTATTCTCCTTACCCCGGCTGCCACAGCTCCCTCGGAGACTATTTTGAACAGTCCGATCCTTGAGGTGTGGTCAACATGTGTTCCGCCACAGAGTTCCACTGATTCACCGAAGGCAACCACTCTTACTTTTTCCCCGTACTTTTCGCCGAAGAGTGCCATTGCTCCCATACCGAGTGCTTCCTCAATAGGTGTGTCATCATGGACTTCAGATGCGATATTGCTCATTATCATATCATTGACCTGCTCCTCAACAGCAGCAAGCTCTTCTGCAGTAACCTGGCGGAAGTGACTGAAGTCGAACCTCAGTCTTTCCGGGGTGACAAGTGATCCCTTCTGCTCCACATGCCTGCCAAGGACGTTACGCAGGGCATGATGCATAAGATGAGTGGCAGTGTGATTGTTGGCGGTATCCTGCCTTGCTGCAGCATCCACCACTGCCCTGAAAAGCGAGGCGGGCTCCCGCGGGACAGCGGATGCTATATGTATTATGAGGTTGTTCTCCCTGATTGTGTCTGTAATGATGATTTTACTGCCTCCGCCTTCAATAAATCCCTTGTCTCCGGTCTGGCCGCCCGACTCAGCATAGAACGGTGTTTTGTCAAAAACAAGATGAACGACTTCGCGGCCGCGCGATTTCACGAGCCTGTAGCGGGAAATCCTCACAGTATCCTCTGTATGGTCATAGCCCGTGAAGATTGTACTTTCGGTATCGTGGATTACAACCCAGTCGCCTGCCGAAACGGCTGCATCATCCCTTGAGCGCTCTTTCTGTGCATTGAGCTCCTTCCTGAATTCCTCCTCATCCAGGGTCATGCTGTTCTCCCGCAGGATAAGCTGTGTCAGGTCAACAGGAAAGCCGTATGTGTCGAACAGCACGAAGGCATCGCTGCCGGGGAAGCTGTTTTTACCTTCCTGCCTGAGTGCTTCCACTCTCCGTTCAATCATCCTGAGTCCTTTGCCAAGCGTCTTCAGGAAGGCCTGCTCCTCCTCCCGGATTACTTTTGTTATCAGATCCTGCTGGGCGGGAAGTTCGGGATAGTGGCTTCCCATTGACTCCACGAGGGCCGGAATGAGCCTGTATATGAAGGGTTCAGTCATGCCAAGCGAGGTGTAGCCGTACCTGACTGCCCGGCGAAGTATTCTCCTGATTACATAACCTGCCCTGTTGTTTGATGGCAGCTGTCCGTCGGCGACTGAGAATGCAACGGTGCGGAGGTGATCGGCAATGACCCTGTGGGCTATGTTCCACTCATTCTTTTCCCCGTACGGTTTGCCCGTCACTGCAGCTGACGCTGCCAGCAGGGGCTGGAAGACATCCGTATCGTAATTCGACTGTTTGTTCTGAATGACCATGCAAAGGCGTTCGAACCCCATGCCTGTATCAACGTGCCTGTCGGGAAGCAATTCCAGTTCGCCTCCTGCCTTGCGGTTGTACTGAATGAATACAAGGTTCCATATTTCAATCACGAGCGGGTGCCCCTTATTAACAAGCAGGTGGCCCGGGGTTGCAGCTCTTTCGTTTTCCGACCTGATATCAACGTGTATCTCCGAGCAGGGGCCGCAGGGGCCCGTTTCACCCATCTCCCAGAAGTTATCTTTCTTGGATCCGTTGATTATGTGGTTGTCAGGGCTGGCAAAGCATTTCATCCAGTATGATGCAGCCTCATCGTCGCGCGGCACATCCTCAACCGGGTCACCTTCAAAGACAGTTGCATAGATTCGCTCTGCGGGAACACCGAGCCTGCCAGTGAGAAACTCCCATGCCCATTCTATCGCCTCCTTCTTGAAATAGTCGCCGAATGACCAGTTGCCGAGCATCTCGAACATCGTGTGGTGATAGGTGTCAAGTCCTACCTCCTCGAGGTCGTTGTGTTTGCCTGACACACGCAGGCACTTCTGTGAGTTGGCGATCCTTTTGTACTTTGCAGGCTGGTTCCCAAGGAAAATATCCTTGAACTGGTTCATCCCCGCATTGGTGAACATAAGGGTCGGATCATTCTTTATGACCATTGGTGCCGACGGCACTATTTTGTGTTCTTTCGAACTGAAAAATCTGAGGAATTCCTCCCTGATCTCGTTAGCCTTCATTTTAAGCTCTTTGCGCCCGTTTTGAAACTATTTCTCTTTGGGTGCGTAAAATTAAATCAAATATTTCACGTTTGAAGAATTGTCGTCTTAAAATGGTGGGGTTCCACATGTCTGCTGATGCTGAGAAAAAGAAATTACGTATTTGACACTGACAATCTGCAATTTATGCGGCACCGGCGAAACAGGAGCGAGAAACTCCTCAGGTTTTCACTGATGTTTGCGCTTTCAATTGTTGCAACGCTTGTTTACAGTGTAATCTTTCACCGTTTCTTCGGGTCACCCAAGGAGGAACTCCTGCAGCAGCAGGTTGATGAGATAAAACTCAGTTATTCTCTGCTGGAGAGGCAGATAGACCGTTCGTCACTTGCAGTGGCTGAACTTCGTTCTTCTGACAATATCTCGTATCGGGCAATCCTTGACATGCCCCTCATCCCGGCTGACATCTCCGAAGGGGGATCAGGCGGTACAAACAGGCTGGCAGACCTGACCGGTTACATGAACACTGACCTGATGGTTGATGTGAGATCAAAGTTTGAGGTTCTCAGGACTCAGACCAACATACAGTACAACTCCCTCACCGAACTGACCGAGAGGGCGGACGAGTGGAAGCAGATGTGGGCGCACCTTCCCTTCATCAGACCTGTTAACGTAACGATGCGTCTTGGTGACGGCATGAAGTTCCGGGAGAGACATCCTGTCCTTGGCTCTCCACGCTGGCATTTCGGTCAGGACTTCCGTTGTCCCGAAGGGACTGAGGTACATGCCACCGGGGCCGGGATCGTGGCCTACGCAGGAAACCAGCGCGACGGCTTCGGTATAAAGGTGGTGATAGACCACGGCTACGGCTACAGGACCATCTACGGACACCTCAGCGAGTATAATGTAAGAAGGGGGCAGAAAGTAACGCGTGGCGATTTCATCGGGCTGTCAGGCAACACAGGCACCTCTACAGGTCCCCACCTGCATTACCAGATAGACCTGTTTGGCGAGCACGTGAATCCACTCTGGTACTTCGAGGACGGCATGACGGAGGATGAATATTTCAGGATGCTCGACTTCCTGACCAAACCCTGATTTCTTTTTAAGCATTCTTTAACATCTTCTGCAGAAAGGTCTCTTTTTGTATTTAATTAATATTTCTTATGTTTGCATGGCATAGATTATGCCATCATAGAAGATGCCAAAGACAAAGTACAAGTTCAATCACGAGACGCTCAGCTTTGACAGG
>CAZHAI010000180.1:0-5071 GCA_964530645.1 uncultured Rikenella sp.
CAATGCACGGCTTCGCCCTTAACGTAAGCACTGACCTCTCCTATTTTAACCATATAAACCCATGCGGTTTTACCGACAAGGGTGTCACAAGCATTGAGAAAGAGACTGGAAGAAAGATTGAAATGGAGGATGTGAAGCGAGTGATGTACAACTCAATGAGGGAGGTCTTCGGATATGAATATTACTAAAAATAAATATAATGGAAAAAAGGTGGCTCTTGAAAGCGAGGGGCGACGAACGTGTCGTCACGACCCTGGCGACAGAGATGGCGGTGCCTGCCGCTGTCGCCAACCTGATGGCTCAGCGGGGCATCACAACAAAGCGCCAGGCTGAAGAGTTCTTCAGCCCGTCAATCAGTTCCCTGCATGACCCCTTCCTGATGAAGGACATGAACAGGGCGGTAGACAGAATCAGCACGGCAATTTCAAGGAATGAGAAGATCCTGGTGTACGGCGATTATGATGTTGACGGCACCACTTCAGTGGCCATGTTGTATGCCTTTCTGAGGGAGCGGCATTCCAGCCTGGATTATTACATCCCTGACAGGTACCATGAGGGGTACGGCCTCTCATTGAAGGGAATTGACTATGCTGCCGAAGGAAACTGCAGGCTGATAATTGCGCTCGACTGTGGCATCAAGGCTGTGGATAAGGTGAAGTATGCCCGGTCAAAAGGGGTGGATATAATAATATGTGATCATCACCTTCCGGGAGATGAGATCCCTGATGCAACTGCAGTGCTTGATCCAAAGCAGCCAGGGTGCAACTATCCGTACAAGGAGCTGTCGGGTTGCGGTGTGGGATTCAAGCTGATGCAGGCACTGTGCAGGGTTCAGAATATCCCTTTTGAAAAGATCATCACCTACCTCGACCTGGTTGCGGTAAGCATCGGATCAGACATCGTGCCGATGACCGGTGAGAACAGGGTTCTGGCTTACTTCGGGTTGCAGCAGCTGAACGAGTCGCCGCGCCTGGGATTTCAGAAGATCATTGAAAAGGCCAAAATAAGGATGCCGCTTGCAATTGAGGATGTTGTGTTCCGTATCGGCCCACGCATCAATGCTGCCGGCAGGATGGAATCAGGCAGCAAGGCGGTTGAACTGCTGGTCTCGCAGAACCCGCAGGAGGCGTTGACCATTTGCGATGCCATTGACATCAACAACGATGACCGCCGAAAGAAGGACAGCGAGATCACCACAGAGGCACGCCGGATGGTGAGCGAGGACAACAGGATGAATAATGCCCGCACGACTGTCCTTTTCCAGCAGGGATGGCACAAGGGGGTAATAGGTATTGTGGCATCGAGGCTGATAGAGACCTATTACAGGCCGACTGTGATTCTCACCGAATCGAAGGACGGTTTTGCGACCGGCTCGGCGCGAAGTGTGCCAGGCTATGACCTCTATCAGGCAATTGAGTCATGCTCCGACCTGCTGGAGAGCTTCGGCGGGCACATGTTTGCTGCCGGGCTGACACTCAAGCAGGAGAATCTGCCGGAGTTCCGCGAGCGGTTTGAGAAATTCGTCAGTGAGACAATCAGGGATGAACATCTGGTCCCTTCAGTGAATATTGACTGTGAGATTCCTCTTGAAGATGTAACTATGGAGCTTTTCAGAAGCCTTGAGAGGTTTCAGCCTTTCGGGCCGGAGAATACTGCTCCTGTTTTTGCATCGCGGAGGGTAAAGACCCTTGCCTGCCAGCCGGTGGGCTCCAACGGGATGCACCTCAAGCTCACCTTCGCAAGGCAGAACGGTGAACCGGTAGGCGCAATAGCCTTCGGACAGGCAGATATGATCGAGACATTCCGTGATTCAGGAGGCGTGGTAGATATTGCCTACTCCGTGGAACTGAATGAGTTCCGGGGCAAGACCGCGGTGCAGCTTAACATAAAGGATATAAAGGGGATGAATTGAGAAGTCAGCAGTCCTCAGTCGGAAGTCAGCAGTCCTCAGTCAGCAGTCCTCAGTCCTCAGTCAGCAGTCCTCAGTCAGCAGTAAAACGAACAACTGCCGATTGCAGACTGCAGACTGCAGATTTTTCCCCCCTTTCCCTTGACTTTCTCCATTACCTGTCATAAATTTGATTGTGTAATTATGTTTCACTATGATGCTGCGGTGGAATGCAGTATTCTTGTCGTTTTTATTAACTACGGCCGTGCTTTGCGCAGGCGAACCGCTGTTTGTACCCCACGGGGCCGGTGCGATGGGAATGGGTTTTGCGGTGACGGCATCTCCCGGACACTGGAACTGTTTCCATAACCAGGCATTACTCACCGCCGCCCGGGCGACAAGCTTCTCCGCTTCACTGGAGAACCGCTTCATGATGCCCGCCATGTCATCGAAGGCTGTAAGCGCAGTTCTGGCTGTCAGAACAACGCCTCTTGGTATTGTCGCAACCCATTACGGCAACTCAGACTACAACAGGATTTTTACCGGCCTGGGAAGCGCGGTCAGAATCACCGAGGGCCTCTCGCTGGGTCTGCAGGTCGATTATATCTCGGAACACGGCATTGGTGAGTATCGTGACATGTCGCACGTGACTTTCGAAACAGGTCTAAGCTGCACTCTCTCATCATCGCTGACACTGGGTGTTCACCTGTTCAATCCTTTGGCCTCGCTCAATACGCTGCCTTCATCAATTGAAGCCGGACTGCACTGGCAACAGTCCGACGATTTTTCCCTGGTCGCCGGAAGCTCCAAGGTCAGCGGCGAACCGCTCTCAGTACAATGCGGATTAAGCTGGGATGTGATGAACAAACTGGTTATCCGGGCAGGCTACATGAGCTCGCCATCAGCCTTTTCGTTCGGGATAGGCTTCAGAACAGGCTCAATTCAGGCTGATACGGGATTCCTTCTCAACGGAGTGACAGGCCTTACCTCTTCTGTGTCAATTACATGGACTTTAAAATGATCTCCCGGCGCCGCCATAGTGATCATGTACTGAACTGCACTGAAAACAGAATGATCGCGTGTGGATGCCAATGTGAATTCATCAAGTATTGCATTAATATCCGGATGTGCCGAAGGATCGCTGTCGTAAGCATGATCTGTTTGTGTCTCCTGAGTCCTCTTTTCTGCCAGGAGGGAAATCAGGCTTTCAATGAATCTGTTGAAGGAATACTGGCTCTCTCGGATGACATTGATCCCTCGGCACTGCTTGAAGAGCTGGCCGGACTGAAGGAGTCGCCCGTGCATATAAACAGCGGTGATGAAAATGAGATATCGCGACTCTTTTTCCTGACGGATTTTCAGGTGTTGGTTCTTGCGGATCATGTCAGAAAGAGCGGGAATGTGATGACCATCTATGAGATAGCCCTTCTCCCTGCCTTCGACAGAAGCACGGTGATGCTGATGGCGCCGTACATTTCACTTCAACCAGCCAGCTTGAATACCGGAAAAGACTTCGGCCGCACACAGGCTACCCTGACAACATCAGCACGGTTCAATCCCGGTGAAAACGAAACTGAAGGCGTGCGGTCGTTGTTGAAGATAAATCATGAAAGAAAACACCTTGGCTTCGGCCTTACAGCGGAGAATGATCCCGGAGAGCCCTTCGGGTTCACAGACAGATACGGGACTGACTTCCTGTCAGGTTATGTCGAATTCAAGCCTAACGGGCTGATCAAAAGGGTTATAATAGGAGACTTTGCCTTGAGGACCGGAGAGGGACTGGTCTTCAACAGCAGCCAGTGGATGAGTTCATGGCTCAGCTCACCGTCATTCATGTCCGGCAGAAGTACAGCGACGCCGTATTCATCCACGGAGGAGAACAGCTTCTTTCGCGGCATCAGCTTGACTCTGGGCACAATTAATGCAGGAGCAGTTCTCTTTGCATCTGCAAATAAGATAGATGCAAGACTTCTGTTTGAAGACGACAGCACTGCATCCGGGGTGAGTAACCTCGTCAGAGGGGGGCTTCACATTACAGAATCGCAGCAGGAGGCGCACAACAGTCTCAAAGAAACTGTAGCCGGCCTTCACTGTACTGCCGGCGCTGATAAGATCAGGGGAGGAGTGACCGCATCCGCATCATGGTTCTCACTTCCATTCCGGCCAGACAGGGACAAGCCCGAGAACCTCAATGCCTTTGAAGGAGACAGGCTTCTGAACCTGGGGGCAAACCTCAGGGCAGGTACCGGACCGGTCCTGTTGTTTGCCGAAGCCGGACTGAGCCTTCCCGGATCATGGGCAGCCACTGCAGGACTCAGGGCAAAGCCAACGGGGAGAGCGACATTCAATCTCCTCGCACGCCATTTCTCACCTGATTATCATGCATTCCATTCTGGTGCATACAAAGCCGGATCAGGATCCGGCAACGAGACAGGCCTGGCAGCATCCGTACACCTGGAGGCAGCAAGACATCTGTTCGTGACTGCAGCTGTTGATCATTACAGGATCCCGGCACCGCGATATCGCTCATCATCGCCATCATACGGCAGCAGGACAGAGATCAAAGGGGAGTACCTGCCCCGTGATGATATTTCACTGAGGGTGGCTTATAGCTCTTCATCTCGTGAGTATGATGCCCCCTCCGAAACCGGTGCAGCATCGTCTGTGACACACATAAGGCAACAACTTGGGTTTGTTATGGATTATGACCCTGTTACGGGATTGCATCTTACCACCCGGGCTTCGCTCTCACTCATCTCACCGGCAGAGGAGAGAGGGTATCTTCTCTGTCAGGATTTCTCCTACTCATTTCGCAGGGTTCCACTGCGCCTCTGGTTCAGGTATGCCCTCTGCTCCACGGAAGGATGGGAGAGTCGCCTCTATGCCTGGGAGAACGACCTGCTCTCTTCATTCAGCGTGCCGGCGCTCTACGGCGAGATGACACGGTCATTCATCATGATCTCATGGAAGCCGGCAGAACGAGTTGAAGCGAGGCTAAAGTATGCTTATTCAGATTCCGGGGGTGGATTGAAACAGGAGGTGAAGGGGCAGGTACGCATTGGATTTTAGTCTGCCGACTGCTGACTGCAGACTGTGGACTCTTAGTTAGTCTTGTACCTGAATTGGATGGCCCCAAGCTCCTCATTCGCCTTTACGATCTTCTCCTTCAGGCTTTCCTTGTAT
>CAZHAI010000181.1:0-1775 GCA_964530645.1 uncultured Rikenella sp.
CTCTGGTCTACAATGCTGCATCCCCTACGGGGAATTTCACTATTGCCTACTGCCTACTGCCTACTCCCTTCATACTAAGCTGTATACGGTTCCGGGCAAGGTCAACACTTACCACCCTCACCATCAGGTGTTGCTGGAGTTTAACCACCTTCGAGGGGTCATCGACATAGCGGTCTGCCATCTGTGACACATGCACCAGGCCGTCCTGCTTGACTCCGATATCAACAAAAGCACCGAACTTGGTGATGTTTGTCACGATGCCAGGCACAATCATCCCCTCCTTCACATCCTCCAATGTATGAATGTCGGCAAAGCTGAACTCCTGAATGGCCGACCGCGGGTCGCGTCCCGGCCTGGCCAGTTCCAGCATGATATCCTTCAGTGTTGGCAGACCTGCTTCGGCAGTTACGTACTTTTCAATGTTTACGGCTTTTCTCCTTGTCTCATCGCGGATCAGGTCTGCAACAGTGCACCCTGCATCCTTTGCCATCTTCTCGACAATGTGGTAGCTCTCGGGGTGCACGGCCGAGGAATCGAGCGGGTTGACGGCGCCACGTATCCTGAGGAACCCTGCAGCCTGCTCAAACGCCTTCTCTCCCATCCTTTTCACCTTCAGCAGCCCGGCACGTGAGCGGAACGGACCGTTCTCCGTGCGGTGGTCGACGATGTTCTGTGCCATCTTAGGGCCGATGCCAGAGACATATGTCAGCAGGTGCGGGCTGGCGGTATTCACCTCCACCCCCACCGCGTTGACGCATGACATCACCACCTCGTCGAGGCTGGCCTGCAGGCGGGTCTGGTCGACATCGTGCTGGTACTGCCCTACTCCTATCGATTTTGGATCAATCTTGACGAGCTCTGCCAGCGGGTCCATCAGACGGCGGCCGATAGATATCGCTCCGCGGACTGTCACGTCCTGATCAGGGAATTCATCACGTGCGGTTTTGGATGCCGAATAGATTGAAGCACCGGCCTCGCTGACAACATATATCCCGATACCTGAATCAGGCGGGAGATATGACCTTACGAACTGTTCTGTCTCCCGGCTGGCGGTTCCGTTGCCGATTGCGATGGCCTCTGTCTGGTAATTTTCCACCAGTGCCAGCAGCTTGCTTACGCTGCGGGCAGTCTCGTTCTGTGGCGGGTGAGGATATATCACATCGTGGTGCAGCAGGGCTCCCTGCCTGTCGAGGCACACCACCTTGCAGCCGGTTCGCTGTCCCGGGTCTATTCCAAGCACGTTTTTCTCGCCCAGCGGCGCTGACAGAAGCAGCTGACGAAGGTTTTCGGCAAATACCCTTATTGCCTCCTCATCGGCCTTTTCCTTTGAGGTCTTTCTGAATTCCGTCTCCATCGAGGGTGCCAGGAGCCTGTTCCAGCTATCAGACACAGCCTCGCGCACCTGCCTGGCGGCCTCATTGTTCGCCAGCAGAAACTGTTTCTCAACAAGTTTCATCGCTTCTTCCTCTGAAGGCATTATTGTAAGTCTCAGGAATCCCTCCTCTTCGCCCCGGCGCATTGCCAGCAGGCGGTGTGACGGACAGCGGCGCAGCGGTTCGTGCCAGTCGAAGTAATCGCTGAACTTGGCTCCCTCCTGTTCCTTGCCTTTAACCCCTTTTGATGTTATTACGGCATCACGTTCATAGAGGCGCCGGAGCGATCCGCGGACGAGCTCGTTCTCGCTTACAATCTCAGCGATTATGTCACGCGCGCCTCCCAGCGCCGCGTCGGCGCTCTCCACCACGTCACTGATGAATTTTTCCGCCTCTGTCACC
>CAZHAI010000181.1:1785-5071 GCA_964530645.1 uncultured Rikenella sp.
TTCCGCTTCGGCCTGTAGGGCAGGTAGAGGTCTTCGAGCTGTGATATTGTCAGGGCTGCGCTAATCTTAGCCAGAAGCTCCGGAGTCATCTTCTCCTGCTCCTCTATCGATTTTAAGACCGCCTCCCTGCGCTTCTCAAGTTCCTTCAGCCTTTCATATTCATCGCGTATCTCCGCCAGCTGCACCTCGTTAAGACTTCCCGTCATCTCCTTCCGGTAACGGCTGATAAAAGGTATTGTAGCCCCGCCGTCCAGCAGCCTGATTGTGTTCTCCACCTGCCAGTCGTGCAGCTGCAGCTTCTGTGCTATTGTCTTTATATGTAATGATGGATCCATTGTTTTTACTCAATGTAAAGGACCAGCCCTTTCAGGTATTCACTCTCGGGATGGTAAATATTTACCGGGTGATCAGCCGGCTGTCCGGTCTGGTGAAGTATCCGGACGTTCCTGCCGGTGTTGGCTGCAGCCACGAAGACGGACCGCCTGAAGTCGTCGCGGCTCACGACCTGCGAGCATGAGAATGTAAAGAGTATGCCTCCCGGTTTTATCTTTTGAATTGCAATTGCATTCAGCCTCCTGTAGCCCTGGAGTGCCTGGTTCAGGGCTGTCTGATGCTTCGCGAAGGCCGGTGGATCAAGAACCATCAGGTCATAGTCGCTCTTCATCCCGGCCAGGAAGCTGAAGGCATCTGTTGAGAAAGACTTATGACGGGCGTCCTCGCCGAAATTTAACCTCACGTTCTCATCTGCCATCGCTGTTGCAGCTGCGGAGCTGTCAACCGTATGGACGAGTGCTGCGTTACTCATGGCGTAAACTGAGAAACCGCCGGTATAACCGAACATATTCAGCACATTTCTTCCCTTGCTGTACTGACGTAAAAGGCTCCGGCTGTCGCGTTGGTCAATGAAGAAACCCGTCTTTTGACCTTTCTCCCAGTCGACCCTGAATTTAAAACCGTTCTCAGTAACTACTGTGCCGGACTCTCCTGAACTGCCCACTATGTAACCGTTTGCAGGATTCAGTTTTGCCATGAAGGGAAGTGTTCCCTCGCTCTTGTCATAAACCGATCGCACCAGTCCGCCTGTAACTTCCGGAAGCAAGCCGGCAATCATCTCACGGATGTGCCAGAATCCGGCAGTATGTGCCTGCAGCACTGCCACGCTGCCATAGATGTCAACAATCAGCCCCGGCAGTCCGTCGCCCTCGCCGTGTACAAGGCGCCATGCATTTGAATCATTGTTTCCTGCAATGCCTGTATTTACACGGTACCTGAAAGCATCTTCGAGTTTCTTTCTGAAAAAAGCGATGTCAGGATTGCACCTGGCAAACGAGAAGATCCGCACGGCTATTGATCCGGGGGACCAGTGTCCGGTTGCAAGGTATGTATCGTCAGATGCAAACACTTCAACTGTGTCGCCCTCCCTGGGATTTCCGCGTACAGAGCCGATTGCTCCTGAGAAGACCCATGGGTGGTAACGTCTTACTGACTGTTCCTTTCCCTTTTTGAGGGTTATTCCTGCAAATGTTTTATCTGTGGTTGTTGCTGTTCTCTTTTCCATTCTTTCAATTAAGGTGTGCGAGGGTCAGTTCAATTGTCATGGCTGTTTTCCCTGCCGTTGAGGGCCAGGTAGATGCGGCGGCACACCCAGGCATCTGTGGCAGCGTAGAGCTGTTGAGGCTCAGTCAGTGCCGGAGCTTCCCAGTTTGATACCTGCTGCGACTTGGAGATAGAATACCCGAGAATAATCGCGGAGAGTTTTTTCAGCCCCAGTTCCTTAATTCCGTGGTCAGCCACAACGCTCTGAAGATCCAGAAACCCATGCGGTTCGAAGGGTGTAAGTGCCCTGAGAGCCTTTATATCGTCGCGAATAGCCACACCGGTTTTTATAATGTTTTTATCGGAAAGCAATCCGGCCAGTTCGGCAGGCAGTCCTATCATATTAAGTCTGAAGAGCCAGGCACGGCTGGCATCGGCCAGCTGAAGAAGCGCTACCTTATATCTCCGGCCCTTTTTGAATGATGGCCTGGTTTCCGTATCAAAGCCAAGAATCTCCGGTTGCCCGATATCCGCCATCGCCCTCCTGAACTTGTCCAGTGTGTCAACCAGTGTCACCCTTCCATCAAACTGCAGGAGCGGCAGTTTTCTCAGTTCAACGTCATTTATACTCTCACTATACTGATTCGTCATCGTCCTTTAATTCATTATCGACATTCCCTTCGGCTTCCGAGTATAGTACCGTGTGTATTGCAGATAGCACATTCAGCAGTTTCTTTCCCCAGAACTCCTCGAAGTTCATCAGCACCTCCCAGACAGCGTCATTCATCACCTTTTCATTTCCGCTCTTATAGCTGACAACGAAATCTTTAAGATCCTGGTAGATGTCTGTCAGGTATTCAGCCATGCTTCCCGTGTAGAGTCCGTCGGAAGGGTCACCTGCTGATATTATGACCGGAAATGGATCGTTATTCCCCATCTTCGACAGCAGGTTGTCATGCATTCTTGTCCAGTCAAATTCGGTAACGGTCTTCTCGTTGGAATCCTCAAGCAGCGGCTCGAGCATCGGCAGAAGCGAAGTCCTCAGGTAGATGAAGGGGAGCAGTCTCTGCATGACTTTCAGTATCTCGATACCGTTTATATCCTTGGTTCCTTCAAGGTATTTGCAATACTCGTTGGCCGAAGCGGCAAACTCAACCACCTGCCTTGAGTAGATAACCTTTTCCTCTTTTTCCATCTTTTTCAAATAACGTGACAAAAGTATTCATTTCAGCCTGAAAACCGGGGAAATGTTGATAAAAGGAGGAGTGTCAGTGTTTCCAGGTGAGCTTGTGTTCATTGTCATAGACCAGCTTCTCATGGTCAAGCAGCCAGCGGATCACTTTGATGCTCTTTTCACGTGGCAACTCCATCTGAGCTTCCAGATCTTCGGGCCTCATCGGGTTCTCGCCTACAAGTTCCTTGATTTTTTCAATTATTATGTCAAACTCATATTTGCTAAGTTCCAGTTCATTCCTCTCCTGGCATGTGTCGCACAGTCCGCACCGGCCGTTCTCCTCGCCGAAATAGGCAGTCAGGAATGCCGGGCGGCAGCGGGTCTTGTTATCAGCGTATTCGGTAATCTTTGAAACCCTTTCAATGTAGTTCTCCTTCACCTTCAGGTAGAGTTCCGGCGAGATATGAAGGTGACTTCTGTCAAGACGCTCTTCAGTGAAGATCACAAGCGGGCTCTTTTTGCCCGGGATAAAGTGTATTATGCCCTGGGATGAGAGGCGGAGGAGGTACTGGTAGA
>CAZHAI010000182.1:0-5040 GCA_964530645.1 uncultured Rikenella sp.
GTGGCCATCTTCCACCTGTCACCGTCCGTGCAGGAAGGCAGGACGGTGACGAGGAAGATTACAATACAGGGGAAGATATGTATCATGTCTAATAACCTGTATTTTGCCAGAATCCTTCAGGATCAGGACCTGCGGTTTTATTGGTTACGGCATCCATCTGTGGTTGCGGTATGGGCCTCAGGATGTGGAAGGGTTGTATATTGGGAGCCGCGGCGCCGTTGTACAGTTTGACCCTGTCAATCAGCGTGCCTGTCCTCTTGAGGTCGAACCAACGCTGTTGTTCACCGCAGAGCTCTCGTGCCCTCTCATCAAGGATGATATCTATTTCCTTAGCATTAACCTGTGCCAGCTCAGTTGCTGTCAGGCTGTTATCCATGCCGGCAATGGCACGTGCAGTCCGCAGGTCATTCAGCTTCTGGATCGCCGGACCAGCCTGTCCTGACATCATATATCCCTCGGCTGCAATGAGATACATCTCGGAGAGTCTGAATATGAAAGCATCTTTCGAGCCCAGGTCCCTGATAACCGTCCCGGTGTAGTCATCAAACTTCTTGCATGCAATATACATCCTGTTGCCCTTATTGTTCTGAACCCCGCTGGTAGAGGTTGCGATTGTGGGCATTACAGCGGCTTCTGTTTCGTAGAGGGGCCAGACAAGCGGGTCACCGACATCTGTCCGTGAAAACAGCACATACCTGTTTGCTGCCCGCGCTACCTGGGCCGGCGTCACTGTCTCCGGGCACAGGTAGAGGGCAGTGTCACGCATCAGGCCGTAACCCGTTGGCGGAGCCACACCACCGGCGAAGGCTGCAGTTAGCTGGGGAGCAACGTAGTAAACGTCGCGGAATGAGGCCTGGTAACGCTGGTCTGTCTCCCTGTCAAAGACATCAAGCAGGTAACCTGAGGGGACAAACCTTGTAAAGCCCTTTGAATATGGCTGGTAACTCAATCCGACATTATATACAACGTTTCTGAATGTTATGTTTTTGTTGGCTTCTGTATCTGTTCTCCTGAGTATTGCTGAGGTAGCAGGAACACTGTTCCATACCCCTGTAAACATCAGATGAGAGGCATTACCTCCGATCGAGTTGGCTGCGTTGCGCAGTATCATCTGTGACCAGGTCATCTGGTTGTTGCTTGCATCCAGTTTAAGCCTGGAAGGCATTATATTGTATGCAAGCTCGGTTGAGTAATCGACGTGCCATATTACCTCCCTGTTGTTCACGCCGTCCTCGTTGGCACCCAGCCAGCAGTCGGCGTAATTCGTAAAGAACGATGCGCTGCTTCCCGTTATGACAGCCTCAGCCTCAGCAGCTGCGGCAGTGTAGGATGCTGCATCTTCAAATTTGCTTGCCTTGTAGATAAGCAGACGGGCCTTCAGCGCCCTGGCCGCCCACAGGTTTATGCGCCCTGTTTTGGCTGTCCTGGCCTGGAGGTGCACAATGGCTTCGTCAACATCGTTGAGCATGAACTCGTAAACATCGGCTTCCGAAGCCCTGTACGCGACACTTGAGATGCTGCTGACCGGGTCTGTATTTATCTGTACCGGTCCCCATGTCTCAACAAGATGCCAGTAATAGAAAGCCCTGAGAGCCTTGAGCTCACCCAGATACTGATCTTTCTCCAGGGCAGAAAGCACCTGGTCTCCGGCATTGTTTACCGCCTTGATTCCGGTGTTGCAAACGTTTACAGCTGTATAAAGCATTTCCCAGAATTCGTCGAAACATGCATTCATTGTCTCCCGTGTTGAGCTTGCCACCTCCGGGGTGATGCCGGAGTAATTGATGAGAACTTTCTGCCTGTTGTCATATCCTGTAAGCCAGGTGTCAGTACCGCCCTCGCTGAGCCCAATTGCAGCCTCCTTGCCATACCAGCCCCTCAGGTAAGAGTAGCTGGCAGCAACCAGTCCTTCGATCCCGCTCTTCGAGGAATAAAGAATATCCTCGGTGTTGCTCGTACGGTTGTTCTCCTCAAGGAAGTCCGTACACGATGTGCCTGCCAGCATAAAGAGGACAAGCATGATTATCAGTTGTCTAATTGTTGTTTTCATTTATCTGTGTTTTTCGGGGAGTCAGTTAAAAGTCCAGGTTAATACCAAACACCATATGTTTTGCCATTGGGTTTGCGATGCTTCCGCCCCGTTCAGGGTCATAGTTGTCCAGGTTGCTGAAGGTAAAATAGTTTTGCAGCGAACCGTAGATTCTCAGGTTGGTTATTCCTGCCCTCGAGATAAGGCTGTGCGGGAGGTTGTAAGCCAGTGTTACTTCCCGCAGTTTAAGGAATGATGCCTTCTCAAATGCCAGGGCCGGCATATCGTTCTGCGATGCAATTCCCGGTCTCGGGAACTTTGCATCCTGATTTTCGGGGGTCCAGAAGTCAACATCGGGTGATCCATCCTGTTCGGTGGGTCTGTAGGCAGTGTTATACGCATACTGTATCCACTGACCTACGCGTGCAAAGAGCTGTCCCGAAAGGGTGAGTCCCTTGTAAGAGAATGAGTTGTTCCAGCTAAGGATAAATTTAGGACTCTTTGTATAGAGCCTCTTGTCTATATCATTGATTAGCGTATCATTGTTGACATCCACAATCTTGATGTCTCCGGGAACACGGTTATACAGTGCAGCCATCTCAGCTTCGTCGATGCTCCAGCACCCGTCAGCTTCATAGTTGTAGAAGGCCCGGACCGGTTCTCCCACAACCAGCGCATTATTCGGGATTGAAACGTCACGCTCTTCGCCGCTGGCAAGTGAGAGGATCCTGTCGCGGTTAGCCGAGAAAGTCAAATCCGAGGACCAGAGAAAATCATTTGTCTCAACCACCCTGGCGTTGACTGAAGCTTCGAACCCGAGGTTCTCCGTCTCGCCGACGTTTGCCAGTACCTGCGGATAGACTGAGGTGGCCGGGAGACCCTTGTAAAGCAACAGGTCTGAAGTTCTTGAATAGTAACCATCAAGGACCAGTGAGAGCCGCTCCTTCCAGAGGGAGAGGTCAATCCCGGCATCCCAGGTTGACGTTATCTCCCATGTAACCTCCGGATTACCGAGCACAGCCGGCAACATGCCGGTATACAATGTGGTGCCGAAGGTATATGGTACAAGGGTGGAGCCAAGGCGCGTTTTGGTCATATAGGGATCGACAGCCGAGTTACCGGCCCTGCCCCAGCTAAGACGCAGTTTAAGTAGGTCCACCGGGGCGCTGCTCATGAACGGCTCTTCAGAAATGATCCATGCGGCTGCCACCGAGGGGAACCCTGCCCATTTATTGCCTTCGGCCAGGACTGATGATCCGTCAGCACGAAGGGTGGCAGTGAAGAGGTACCTGTTGAGGAGTTTGAAATTTACTCTTCCGAAGTACGAAAGAAGGGAGCTTTCAGTGTATATATCCTCAAGCTGTCTGCCTGACGAGAGTATATTCTGAAGGAAATAGAATGAGGTCTTCGTGTAGTGATCCTGCAATCCGAAACCGTAGATCCTGTGTGACTCATACTTTTCTCTCTGGGCTGCCTGTCCTCCAAGGACCTGCAGTTCGCCATTCTCCCCCAGTGCAGTTGTATAAGTAAGGGTATTTTCAATTATATACTTCATAGTCTGGTCGTTTTCAGCTGAGATATAGGAACCCCTTCCGAACTGGTAATTGGAAGTGCACATATAATCTTCATAGATTCCCTGGCGGCCGGACTGACCGTCAACACCCAGTGATGTCTTGAATTGCAGGCCTTTGAAGATATTCCAGGTCACGAATACATTTCCGAAGAGTCGGCTTGAGAGGGTGTTGTTTGTATAAAAGCCCTCAACCTCATTGAGTAACGGGTTAGTATGGCTCACTGCAAGTTCGGACGGACGGTCAAGGATAGAACCGTCTGACAGGTACGGCTGAGCCATTGCATGCATCTTTATCAGCTGCGTGTAGACATTGTCTTCCCTGCGATCCCAGTCACGGTAAGTGAAATGGAGATTGGCGCCTGCAGTAAACGCATCTGATATTTTCTGAGTGACATTTACCCTGCCGTTGTATCTCTTCAGGTTGTCATTCTTAAGCAGTCCGTTCTCATCCAAATACCCCAGACTTATCAGATAGGAAGTCTTCTCTGATCCTCCGGAAGCTGACAACTCATAGTTCTGTGTCACTGTATTCTGCATTATGAGGTCAAACCAGTCGACTCCGCCCTCATTGTACAGGTCAAGTACTGTCTTTTCCCACGGGGAGGATAGCACATCGGAAAGAACCGTTGATGGGGGGTAAGCCGAGATGCTTGTCTGGCCCCAGGTGTCAGCCACATTCTCGGCCGCATAGCGAAGCCTCTCTGCCATAAACAGGTAGTCCTTCTCCACATCCATCAGGCGAGGCAGGTTAGTTGGTGAGTTCATTGAAACATAGCTGTTCAGTGAGACCGTTGACTTGCCTCCGGCAGCCGCATCACCTCTCTTTGTGGTGATAATAATAACGCCATTGGCGCCGCGTGTCCCGTATATTGCAGTCGATGAAGCATCTTTCAGCACCTCTATTGATGCAATATCGGAAGGGTTTATGTCAAGAGTGGAGCCGTATTCAATACCGTCAACAAGGAATAGTGGTGAGTTGGAGGCGTTGACTGACCGTACACCGCGAAGTGTCATGTTGATTTCTGACCCTGTCTCCCCGCTCTCACGTGTTATGTCAAGACCGGCTACCTTTCCCTGGATCGACTGCAGGGCGTTGCTTGATGCTGTTTTGACTATCTCATCAGGCCGGACAGAGGATACTGATCCTGTCAGGTCCCTCTTCTTTACAGTACCATAACCAACCACAACTATCTCGTCCAGTGCAAGGGTGCTTTCCTGCATTATGATATCGACGGTGGTCCTGTTTCCGATTGTCTCGGTCACCGGTTCCAGGCCGATGAATGAGAACAGTATGGTTGTGGCATCAGCAGGCACGGAAAGTGAATAGGAACCTTCGGCGTCAGTCAGTGTGCCGGTTGTAGTACCGGGAACGCTGACTGTAACGCCGCTGAGTCTTTCACCTGTTGCCCCTGTTACGGTGCCCCTTATGGTCCGTGAC
>CAZHAI010000183.1:0-4995 GCA_964530645.1 uncultured Rikenella sp.
TTTTAGCAGAGCAGTTTGTAGCCCTTGCCGTGGATATTGAGGATCTCCACATTTTCATCCTTGCTCAGGTACTTGCGCAGCTTGGTGATGTATACATCCATGCTTCGCGCATTGAAGTAGTTGTCATCAATCCATATGGACTTCAGTGCAAAGTTGCGCTCGAGCACCTCATTACGGTGGCGGCAGAGCAGCTCCAGCAGCTCAGACTCCTTGGTGGTGAGTTTGTGCGACTGATCCTGCCAGGTGAGGAGTTGTTTCGCAACGTCAAAAGTGAACCGTCCGATTGCGTAGACCTCGGCAGCAGTTTCGGATGACCTTTTTGAAGAGCGCCTCATAATGGCCTCTATGCGGTAGATGAGCTCTTCCATCGAGAATGGTTTTGTCAGGTAGTCATCGGCTCCTGACTTGAAACCCTCAATCACGTCCTGTTTCAGGTTTTTGGCTGTCAGAAAGATGACCGGAATATGCGGATCGATCTCCCTGATCCCCCTGGCAAGCGTGAAACCGTCGAGTTCCGGCATCATTACATCCAGCAGGCAGATATTGAATTTCTCTTTCCTGAATATCTTCATCGCCTGTGCTCCGTCAGTGACGAGGGTTGTCTCGTACGCCCTGGCATTGAGGTAGTTCTTCAGCAGTTGTCCCAGATTGGGATCGTCTTCTGCAAGCAGGATGTTTACCTTGTTCATTTTGGCTGTTCTTTTGGAAGATGAATTATTATCCGGGTTCCTTTTCCGCCCTGACTCTCAACTTTAATTGTGCCGTAATGCTCCTCGACTATCTTTTTAACATAGCTGAGCCCCAGTCCGAATCCTTTAATATTGTGAGTATTGCCAGCGGGGACGCGATAGAATTTCTCAAAGATATGTTTCAGATGCTCACGCGGGATGCCGATACCGTTGTCCGAAACGGTCAGGACGATGCCCCTGTGCCAGGCTGCAGTGGTGATCGTTATCTCAGGTGTGTCACTTGTGTATTTAAGGGCATTGTCAATCAGATTGAGAAGGACATTGAAGAAGTTGGCTTCATCAAGTACGACAATCGGATCGGAGGCATCGAGAAAGGTGGAGATCGTTCCTCCCCGGCCATTGACCTGGAGCTTGAATGCATCCACGGCCCTCAGTATAATGCCGTGCAGGTCAACCTGCTGCTTGTCCAGCTCCAGCCTGGCCTGTTCAAAGATTGCTGTCTGTAGCACCCTTTCGACAAGCACCTTCAGCCTGTTACTCTCCTCGCTTATAACAGTTGCCAGCCCTTCCGGATTGCGCGAACCCTCCGGAATGCTCTTGTCTGCAAGCATCTGCGATGCCAGGGAAATTGTGGCTATCGGTGTCTTCAGCTCATGAGTCATGTTATTGATGAAGTCGCTCCGTATATCTGACAACCTCTTCTGGCGGAAGATGACGATGAAGGTTCCTGTAGCCAGGAGGATCAGGAACAGCACTATCAGCATTGAGGAGATGGCCATGAAGGCGATCTGGCTGAACTTGTACTCCTCCTCCTTCGGGAAGTAGATAGTCAGGTTATTGTTTCCGGGTACCGGGTCATTGGGAAAGAGCTGGCGCAGGTACTTGTTTGCGCCGGTGCTCTCACTGTAATTGGGAGTAAGGTAAATTATGTCACCGTATGCACCGCGTACGGCACATTCATAATCCAGGTGTATCCCGACGGCATCGAGGGAATTCCTGATGTAGGTCCCGATCTCTTCAGAAGTGAAGCGGTCACGCAGCGGCGGGGTCTCATGAAGTATGCGGCTGACTATGTTCTCGATCGAGACAATCTTGCTCGTCATCCGGGCGGTTGCTCCTGCCGAGAGGATCTGCTCCCCGGGTTCTGTCACATCGAAGGATGATTCGGGCTGGAGAATCCCTGAGTCAAGCAGATAAGTGTAACCTGACCTGCTTATAATCACAGACCTGACACCTGGATCAAAGCCGTATTTCTCCAGGAGCTTTGATTCGGCCGATTGCTCCGTTGTCTGGCCAGCAGTCTCCTCCTCACCGTCCGGCTGGGGCTGTGGATTGATCTCACTGAGGATCCGCTTGTAGGTCTCTGCTTTTTCAAGCTCCGACACCACCTCCTTCAGGGCCTCGTTGACTCCGAACCTGAACTGCTGATCCTCGGCGCTCACCACGTTGTTGATCCACCTGACCTGGATAATAACCAGGGCAGAGATGGCCAGAAAGAAGAAGACGGCCAGGAGGACTATGTATGAGCGCTTCATATTTTAACAAAAATAAACCGTTAAAACCTTAATCCGCAGACTTAACGTATTTTAACAGGATCAGCGGAAAAGTAACGGATGCAAAATATTAAAAAATTGTTAAAAATCAATATCTTAACTTATTCTTAAGGTTATAAACCGAAATTTCTTTTCATATTTGCATCAGTTATGGCACGATAATTGTTATAACGTTAATGGAGTTTTTTTCATAGGTTAGGTTAGTTTTAGGGTTAACACTGAAGAGGAGGCGAGAAATTGTCTCCTCTTTCTCTTTTACAGGGATAGCAAAGAGAGATTCCTGTCGGCGTTTTCCCGGCTGTCAAGTATGAAAACCGCTGTAATCTCAGGTATCTGCCTGAGTGATTTGGCAAGTTCTTCGGCTTCCTTCTTCTCATGCTGGCCGCAAGGGACAAGAATGTAATCGATATTTTTCAGTTTCCTCAGAAGGACGCTTACTCCGCTTCGGTTTGACACGAGGGTGAATGCGCTGTTCTCAGTTGAGAATTGTGAAAAGAGCCGGGAACCGGACGGGGTATTGACCGTGATCTCCGCAGGACACCTCCGCAGGTCGGTTCCAAGATGCCTGTTTATCATGACTGACAATCTGTAATCAGGCTCGGCTGAGACCACACCCAGGAAATGAAAGGGCTGAGGATCAGCGCTGCCGATCGTGTGCCTTGTGATCTTTTTCTCCCTGGTCATTTTTTCAGTATCCCGAGAATTTTCAGGGCCTCCATCGACGCCACCTGTTCTGCCTCCTTCTTAGTTGCTCCTTCGCCCTGCGAGATCACCTCATTGTTGATTTCGAGGGTTACATTGAAGAGGGGGTGTCCGTTGCCGCCGGATGTCTTTTCCCGTGAGGTGAAGTTAAGCTTTTGTTTGTTTTTCTGGCAATGCTCCAGTATGAGGCTTTTGTAATCGGTCTCGGCTGCAAGCACGGCATCCAGGTTGAGGTGTCTCTTCAGTCCCCGTTCGATAAAGAATTTACGGGTACGGTCAAAACCGGTATCGATGAAGAGGGCGCCGACGAGAGCTTCCACTGCATTGCCGTAGAGATTGCGAGGGGAATCAGAGGGGGCCAGGTTGGAGACTATCAGCCTGTCAAGGCCCATTGAGAGGCCGAGCTGGTTGAGCGTCTCACGGTTTACTATGCGGGCCCTGGTTTTGGTGAGGGACCCCTCGGAGGCTTCAGGGTAAAGGCGGAAAAGGTAGTCCGACAGGATGCTGTCAATTATTGCATCACCGAGGTATTCAAGTCTCTCGTTGTTAATTTTGACCCCGTCAGGCATTGTATAAGTGGCTGAACGGTGTATGAATGCCATTTCATACAGCCTCAGGTTAAGTGGACGAAAGCCGAGAAGCTTTTTGAGTTCCGACCGGAATACGCTCCTGTCATGGATGAGCGTGTTGTTTTTCTTCCTGTTAAGCAGGAACACTATTCTTCGAATTTCCTGATCAGAATTGAAGCATTATGCCCGCCGAAGCCGAAGTTGTTGCTGAGAGCAATTCTCACAGGTCTCTTCTGCGCTTTGTTCAGGGTAAGGTTCAGGTTCTGGTCTATTGCCGGATCAGGATTCCTGAAGTTGATTGTCGGTGGTACGGTGTCATGCACCACTGCCATAATTGTAGCGATGGCTTCCACTGCGCCAGCGGCACCGAGAAGGTGACCGGTCATTGATTTGGTAGCGCTGATGTTAAGCTTGTACGCATGTTCTCCGAATACATTGAGGATGGCTTTTATCTCCGCAATGTCACCAAGAGGGGTGGCGGTACCGTGTACGTTGATATAGTCAACATCTGACGGTTTCAGGCCGGCCTCCTCGATTGCCTGCTTCATCACGTTGACAGCTCCCATGCCGTCAGGATGAGGTGCAGTTATATGATAGGCATCGGCGGTGAGGCCTGATCCGATCACTTCGGCATAAATTTTCGCCCCCCTGGCTTTTGCATGTCCGAGCTCCTCGAGAATAAGAGCGCCCGCGCCCTCGCCAATGACAAACCCGTCACGGGTGACGTCAAAGGGACGCGAGGCGGTTGTAAACTCGTCGTTGTTTGTGGACATGGCCTGCATTGCATTGAAGCCTCCGATGCCGGCAGGGCTGATTGATGCCTCTGATCCTCCTGCAATGAACAGGTCGGCCTTGCCGAGAAGGATATAATAGTAAGCGTCAATTAATGCGTTGGTAGATGATGCGCAGGCTGACACCGTTGCGAAGTTGGGTCCCCGGAAGCCGTACTTGATTGAAATGAGTCCGGCGGCGATGTCACTGATCATCTTGGGGATGAAAAAAGGGCTGAAACGGGGAGTGCCGTCACCCATTACAAACCCTTTGACTTCTTCGAGAAATGTTTCTATTCCACCAATACCTGAGGCCCAGATTACTCCGGAACGGTCCTTGTCGGTTGCCTCGGGATCAAGACCGGCGTCTTTAAACGCCTCATCTGCAGCAACATGGGCATACTGTGCGTAGCGGTCCATCTTGCGCGACTCCTTCCTGTCAAAATAATCGGCAGGATTATAATTCTTGATCTCACAGGCGAACTTCGTTTTGAACTTGCTGGTGTCAAAATGGGTAATCAATGCGGCACCACTGGCACCGTCAACAAGACCATTCCAGAACTCCTGCAGATTGTTGCCGATGGGGGTCAATGCCCCCATCCCGGTAACTACTACACGCCTCATCTCAGGGTTATCAGAGATAACTACTTGGCGTTTTCCTCGATATACTTAATGGCTTCGCCTACTGTGCTAATGCTTTCTGCCTGGTCAT
>CAZHAI010000184.1:0-4919 GCA_964530645.1 uncultured Rikenella sp.
TCCTTTGTAATCACAGTCTGATTTTTGATAACAAAATAGGGGACTTTTGTCCCCTAAGCCAATCTACCCTGCTATTCGGGTGCAAAGATAATATCATTTTTTAAATAATCAATCAATCCTCAGCCTGAAAAATTAAGAGGAGTGCTGTATATGAAGCTTTTCTTGCCCTGTTTTGGAAACAATTGAATAAATTTGCGGGCATAAAACCAGCACTGTTTGACTAACAGGAATAAGATTATCAACGATCCGGTATACGGATTCATCAGTCTGCCGAATGATCTCATCTATGATCTGGTGGAGCATCCCTGGTTTCAGAGGCTCCGTAACATAAGGCAGCTCGGACTCTCCAGCCTGGTTTATCCCGGTGCGGTTCACAGCCGTTTTCAGCATAGCCTTGGCGCCATGTACCTGACAGGACAGGCTGTTCACACGCTCAGGTCGAAGGGAACTGAGATCTCGCCGGCAGAGGAGGAGGCGGTGCTGGCTGCCATCCTGCTGCATGACATCGGGCACGGACCCTTCTCACATGCCCTGGAACACTCCCTTATTGAAGATATGCCGCATGAGACAATGTCCCTGCTGATAATGGAGGAGCTAAATAAGGAAATGGGAGGGAGGCTAACGGATGCAATATCAATCTTCCGGGGGGAGTACCCGAGAAAGTTCTTTCATGACCTGGTTACGGGCCAGATGGACATGGACAGGATGGACTATCTGAGGCGCGACAGCTTTTTCACGGGTGTGATTGAAGGATCGGTTGGATCAGACCGAATAATCAGGATGCTGAATGTTTCCGAAGACAGGCTGGTTGTGGATGAAAAAGGGATCTACTCCGTTGAGAAATTCCTGATAGCCAGACGTATGATGTACTGGCAGGTATATAACCACCGCACTGTGGTCTCTGCCGAGAAACTGCTCACCAGCCTGCTTGTCAGGTCCCGCGAGGTGACCGCTGCCGGCCACAGGCTCTTTGCATCACCGGCGCTGGCATGGTTCCTGGAACCCCGCCACAACATGGCTGCCCGGGAGGAGAGAGCTGCGCTTGTGGGTCACTTTACTGCCCTCGACGAGAGCGATATTATCTCAGCCACGAAGGTGTGGATGAACTGCGGCGACAGGGTGCTCGAAGACCTGTGCAGGAGGTTCGTCAACAGGGATCTGCTTGGAATCGAACTGCAGAGAACCCCCTTTGAACCGGACCGGGTCAGGGAAACGGGACGGCGGGCCAGGGAAGTTCTGGGCCTGAAGGATGACGAGGTTAAGTACTTCGTTAATACTGGCGATGTATATAACCAGACCTACGCCCCGGGAACCCCGGAAGTGCGCATCCTTTTGAAAAACGGAACAACAAGGGACATAACCGCCGTGTCCGACCTCTTCGACAAGGAGGCGCTGTCAGAAAAGGTTACGAAGTATTTCCTCTGCTACCCCAAGGAGATTATGAATTAAAAACAACATCAGAGAAATGGAATTTACTGCTGCCATGATAGCCGGATTACTTAACGGAACTGTTGAGGGCAACCCGGAAACGAAGCTGAATACTGTTGCAAGGATAGAGGAAGGCCATCCCGGCGCACTCTCATTTCTTTCAAATCCCAAATATGAACCTTATCTGTATACAACAGGGGCATCAGCCGTGCTTGTAAAAAAAGATTTTGTCCCGGCCAAAGAGGTGTCAGCCACCCTTATCCGGGTTGAAGACCCTTACCAGTCCCTTGCAAAGCTGCTTGCCTTCTACGAGCAGGCAAGGCCGGCGAAGAAGGGGATTCACCCTTCGGCCGTCATAGACGAACGGGCAAAGATTGGAGAAGGGGTGTTTATAGGCGCCTGTGCCGTTATATCGGAGAATGCGGTCATTGGAGAGGGATGCGCAATCCATCCGCAGGTCTTCATAGGGGAAAATGTTCAGATCGGGAAGAACTGCACCCTTCACCCCGGGGTTAAGGTATACAGGGACTGCATTATAGGCAACGACTGCATCATGCACGCCGGGGCGGTGATCGGCGCCGACGGTTTCGGTTTTGCACCGGTCAGTGATGCCAACTTCATGAAGATTCCTCAGATAGGCAATGTCATCATCGAAGACAACGTGGAGATCGGCTCAAACACCTGCATCGACAGGGCAACGATGGGCTCCACTGTGATCAGAAGGGGCGTCAAACTCGACAACCTGATCCAGGTAGGCCATAATGTGGAGATCGGGGAGAATACGGTCATTGCAGCCCAGTCGGGGCTTGCCGGATCAACCAGGGTAGGGAAAAACTGCATGTTCGGGGGCCAGGTTGGACTGGCAGGCCATCTGAGCATAGCTGACGGCTGCAAAATAGGGGCGCAGTCGGGCATCATGAGCACAATCAGCGAGGAGAACTCAATCCTACTTGGCTACCCTGCCACTGACAGCAAGCAATTCCTGAAAAGTGTTGTTTATATCAGAAAACTTCCCGAGCTGAGCAGCAGGGTTGACGCTCTGGCAAAAACTGTGGATTCTCTAAAAAACAGGTAGTTCCACATGCCGGTCCAAAGGAAATGATTTGAACATCACACAGATGTAGGGTTTTGAATTATGCCGTTCGGAAAAATTTCCTTTTCTTTGCACGATTAATACTGATCTTATATGAGCGAAAAGCAAAGGACGCTGGCTAATGAGGTGAGTCTCAACGGTAAGGGGCTTCATTCGGGAATTGATGTGAAAGTGACCTTCAAGCCGGCACCTGCAAACCACGGTTATAAATTCTGTCGTACAGACCTTCCGGGTTCTCCTGTAATAGACGCATTGGCTGATCATGTTACCGAAACGTCAAGGGGTACCACACTGGTGCAGGGCGAGGCATCGGTTGCAACAATCGAGCATGTTCTGGCAGCCTTTGCAGGGATGCGCATTGACAACGCACTGATTGAGATAAACGGTCCCGAGGCCCCGATAATGGGAGGGAGTTCCCGCATGTTCGTGGAAGCCATCAGGAAAGCCGGCATCACTGAGCTGAATGAGGAACGCAACTATTATGTCATAAAGGAGAAGATCACCTTCTCTGACGAGGAGCACGGTGTTGACCTCATTGTCTATCCTGACGACCATTTCAGCGCACACGTACTGATTGACTATAACTCAAAGATACTTGGCAACCAGTATGCCATCCTCGACCAGATAGATGACTTTGAGGAGAATATTGCCGGAAGCCGTACTTTCGTCTTCTTCCATGAACTGGAGCCGCTGTTCCGGATGGGACTCATCAAGGGGGGCGACCTGGAGAATGCAGTTGTCATCCTAGAGCGCGAGGTGGAGCAGGAGGAGATAGACCGCATTGCGCAGATATTCAACAAACCCGGGATAACAGAGCATCATGCAGGTGTGCTCAACAACACGAAGCTGAGGTATCCCAATGAGCCGGCCCGGCATAAGCTGCTTGACCTGATAGGTGACCTGGCGCTTGTTGGACAGCCTATCAAGGGAAAGGTGGTGGCAACACGTCCCGGTCATTACTCCAACACGCGCCTGGCGCGACTTATAAGGCAGCAGATCAAGAGGCAGACAACGAAGAAAGAGATTCCTCTGCTGGACACCACCAAGCCTGCCGTGATGGATATACAGCAGATAAAGAAGCTCCTTCCTCACCGGTTCCCGTTCCTTATGGTTGACCGCATACTTGAGCTGACAGGGAGTCATGTGATCGGCATAAAAAACACAACATACAATGAGGCTTTCTTCCAGGGCCATTTCGAGCAGGAACATGTCTTCCCGGGAGTGCTTCTGATTGAGACAATGGCACAGATCGGGGGTATACTGGTACTGAGCACGGTTGATGAGCCTGAGAAGTACTCCACCTATTTTCTCAAGGTTGACAGGATGAAGTTCAAGCACAAGGTAATTCCGGGTGACACTATTGTTGTCAGGGCAGACCTGACCGAACCCATCAGGAGAAGCATAGTTGTAATGTATTGCCAGGCTTTCGTGGGTGAGAAGCTGGTGGCAGAGGGTGAGATGACGGCACAGGTTGTAAAGAACAAATAACCACATATGATTTCTTCATTGGCACATATCGATCCGAAAGCCCGGCTTGGCGAGGGGGTTACTGTCGGGCCTTTTGCTGTCATCTATGGTGATGTTGTCATCGGCGACGGCACCTGGATCGGATCAGGGGCTGTTATTTATGACGGAGCCAGGATAGGCAGCAACTGCCGCATCTTCAACGGTGCGTCAATATCAGCCATACCCCAGGACATGAAGTTCAGCGGTGAGGAGACCACCCTGGAGATAGGTGACAACACAACTGTCAGGGAGTTTGCAACACTCAACAGGGGTACGCGCGCCAGGGGCAGGACCTCCATCGGGAAGAATTGCCTGCTGATGGCCTATGTGCATGTGGCGCACGACTGCAGTCTGGGCGACAATGTGATAATGGTTGCCTCCTCCGGCATTGCCGGTGAGGTTGAACTGGGCGACTGGGTTACGCTGGGCGGCGGAGTTATCGTCCACCAGTTTGTGCGTATTGGCAATCATGCCTTTCTGGGAGGAGGATCAAAGGTGCGCATGGATGTGCCGCCGTTCATCAAGGCTGACAGGGAGCCTCTGGCCTATATGGGTATCAACAGCGTAGGGCTGGAGCGCAGGGGCTTCACGAAGGAGAAGATGCATGAGCTGCATGAGATTTACAGGACTTATTTCAATATGGGGATGAACGGCAGCAAGGCCCTGGAGCATATTGAGGCCAATTTTCCGCCGACGCCTGAGCGCGATTATATAATTCAGTTCATACGGGGCTCCGAAAGAGGAGTCATCAGGGGGCGTTAAGCCCCTTTTTTTATGCCTCCTGGCGGGACGGCACAGTATCCGGGGAGGCGACGGGTGCTGATACAGGGGGGTATAAAAACACGAATGGGAACCATACTGTACGTAATAGTTCCCATTCCGGCGAGTGACG
>CAZHAI010000185.1:0-4916 GCA_964530645.1 uncultured Rikenella sp.
ATTTTGTCAGCCTTTCCCTCGGCAGGCTTCACCTCGTATACATCGCCCGACATAAGTGCAAAAAACTTGTCCCCTGCCATAATCAGCCTGCTGAAACCCTTGTCACCAATTGCAGCGCTCTTCGGCGGCTCGAACGGAGAGAGCTCCGTCTTTGTCAATATCCTTTCGCGGGGATTGGGAGAGTTATTGAATAAAAGCAGTGTCTTGCCCCTGACGTTGAATACATGGGGATAAGACTGATCATTCCCCTTAATGTCCAGTTGTTCCCAGCGATCCGTGATGCCGTCGGTTTCAATCCTGATATCAACCTTCAAGCTGTCCTTTGCGGGCTTTTTCGCGAAGAGCTTGCCGTACTCATCCGTCCGCAGCGACTCACTGAATCTGTAAAGCGGGATGCGGTAGAGCTTACTGACCCCTGCTCCTCGCGGGAAGCCGGCATTGTAACGGTCTGCTCCCAGGTAGATGTACCTCCCGTCAGGTGACCAGTAAGGATCTGATTCAGTTACACCGTTGCTGGTTATAGTGTGCGTTTTATCCTCTTTCGTATCATACACAAATACATCCAGTTCAAAATTCCGGTAAGCTGCATAGAGAATATACCGGCCGTCAGGCGAGAAACGGGGCTGGGTAGGCCTGAACCAGAACTCGTCCTTGATTATCTCCTTAACGGCAAAGCTCTTAAGATCAATGAGATCAATGTAGCTATCGCCGCTGTTGAAAACAGCCTTTTCACCATCCGGACTGATGAGCAGGTTCAGCAGTGTCCGCTCGTACTGAGTGAGCTGCTTCTCTGTCTCCGGTGCTGAGGCCGAAATAGTAAACAGGTTAGCCCATCCCTTCACAGTGCGCGTATAGAGCAGCGACTCGTTATCCTTCATCCATCTCACCTCCTGCACCCGCTCGCCCCTGTCAGTGGGCATCTCCTTCATGAACTTCCCGGTGATATCTGAAACAAACAGCCTCCCCCGCGAGACAAAGGCAATCTTCTTCCCGTCTCCCGAGACATCGAAATCAGTAATCTTGCCGGCGCTGTTTTGCGCTATCTCAGTTGCCAGGGTCTCGTTTGACCAGACGCTGATATCGCAGAGCGAACTCTCACCGCGGGCAACATCGTAAGTCCAGATGCGATAATCGCGTGCGAAGACCACGAACCTGCCGTCTGCACTCACCTGGGGACGCTTTATTGACGTCGGGAACGAGGTCAGTTGTCGCTTTGCGCCGTTATCAAAAGTAAAGAGGTTGTACTCGCTGTTGAACTCGTCTGAGGCGAACCAAAGTTTTCCGTTGCGGTCAACCGACGGCCAGAGGTCCTTTCCTTCCCACTCCGTGAGGCGCTTGTACTCTCCTGTGGATTTGCTGAAAAATTCGATGTCAGGGTCATTCTCACCCCTGTATCTCTTCCGGTGCTGGAACATGAAGCTCTCCCACGAGGTTGTGAAATAGAACGAATCCCCACCGGTGCCGGGAATCTCCGCAACATGGTGCGCCTGGTCGAAATAGTTGTCAGAGAAGAGTCCCTTCGGTGTGCCTCCTGTGGCGGGAACTGTGTAAGCGCCAAAGGTTTTGTACCTGTCCGAGGTGAAATAAACGGTCTTTGAATCCCACGACCAGCCATCCGGATAATCATTTGCATCATGAAAAGTCAGTTGAACAACCTTTCCTCCTTCCCATGGCATGATGTAGACATCGGCGTTTCCGTTTTGCGTCGATGCAAATGCCAGCCACTTCCCGTCGGGAGAGAACCGTGGGACCGATTCCTCTCCGGTCATTGCTGTGATCCGGTGTGCCGTACCGCCGGTACGGTCAGCGATCCAGAGGTCGCTCTCATAAACAAACACGATTTTTGATCCGTCAGGTGATATGGCCGGGTCTGTTAGGAAAGCTGAGCTGTCCTGCGCGGCAATTGTGCCGGCTATTGCCAGCAGGAGAAGGAGATTGGTGAGTCTTTTCATGGCATTAGATTATTGTGGGATCTGAATTCAAATATAGAAAATAACAACCTGACGCTGATGATGTTTTGTAGCACGACCTGTATTATGCCGCGCTGGTCAGGAATAATGCATGTTCCAGTGAAAAAAAGATGCGACGGGAACTTTCGGCTTAAAGGGCGTTGAGCCGGGGAGTATCATGAACCGAAGGAGACGCGGCTCAATGGAGAAATAGCCCGAGGCAATCATGACCCGAAGCAGGTATGACCCTATTGACTATATTTGAGAAACAGAAATGTTCATCATGGAATCCGGATTTCCCTTATACCGCCTGCTGCCTGCAATGATCCTGGCTGCAGCCATCCTGACATCCTGCAGCCGGGTTGACAGGTCTGACTATACTGCCGAAGGAGTCTCAAAACTGCTTGCAACATACAGGTTTGAAACCGTCAGCGATTTGAAGTATAATCTCGCATTTAAAATCGATGATGGCAAAGATTCTCCTATTGAGGGCACGGCTGTCATCGAGTTCAGCCTTGGGGCCGGGAGGGAGCCGCTGGTGATCGATTTCAAGGTGCCTGGTGATCATCTCAGGACAGTCTCGGTTAACGGAAGAAGCTCGGATGCGGTGCTCACAAACGGGCATATCATTGTTGATAGGGATCTGCTATCGCGCCGGTACAACCGGGTGGAGATCAGTTTCCGCGCAGGGGATCTGTCGCTAAACAGGAATGACGATTATCTCTATACCCTCTTTGTACCCGACCGGGCATCTACTGCCTTCCCCTGCTTTGATCAGCCTGACATCAAAGGCCGGTTCACACTTGCACTTGACCTGCCTGCATCTTACCGGGCGATGTCCAATAATCCGGTGGCATCAACTGACACGACAGGTGAAAGGGTGACACTATGTTTCACCGAGACACCCCCCATAAGCACCTATCTCTTCGCCTTCGCCGCAGGCAAATTTGAACTGGTTGAGAAAGAGGTTGAAGGTGTGAAGATGGAGATGCTGCACCGGGAGACCCGTCCAGGCTACATTGAAAACAACGCGGATGAGATCTTCCGGCTTCATTACAGTGCCCTGAAATGGCTGGAGGAGTACACTCAGATACCCTACCCGTTCGACAAGTTCGGTTTTGTATTGCTGCCGCCATTCCAGTACAGCGGGATGGAGCATCCGGGATCAATCTTTTACCGCGCCTCCTCGCTGTTTCTTGAGGCATCACCCACTCTCAACGAGCGGTTGTCACGTGCCTCACTGATTGCGCATGAGACCTCGCATATCTGGTTCGGCGACCTGGTAACGATGAAGTGGTTTGACGATGTATGGCTGAAGGAGGTCTTTGCCGGATTCATGTCGGATAAGATTGCCGGTCCTGATTTTCCGGAGATCAACCATGATCTCAGGTTTCTGCTCTCACGTTACCCTGCCGCCTACGCTGTTGATCGTACACGCGGCACCAACCCGGTGATACAGGAGCTTGGCAACATGAAGGATGCCGGCTCTCTCTACGGGGGTATCATCTATAACAAAGCCCCCATAGTCATGCGGCAGCTTGAACAGATCACCGGTGAGGAAAACCTGATGAGAGGCCTCCAGGTCTATCTGAAAAAGTATTCATGGGGCAACGCCCGGTGGGACGACCTGGTTTCAATACTGGAGGAGACCTCAGGGAAGCCGCTCAGCGAGTGGAGCCGGATGTGGATCAAAGAGGCCGGGATGCCGGTCATAACCCCTGTGATTACTGAGACCGACGGATTCAGGATCTCCTTCCGCGAGGATGACCCTGCCGGAACCATCAGACACTGGCCGCAGACGCTGAGGACAATGGTGATTACGGCGAATGATACTGTTACGGCCGACCTCGAGCCGGCAGAAAGGGATTCTTACATTACTACCGACGAGAGGCCGTTGTGCATCATACCGGACATCTCGGGAAGGGCATACGGAACGTTCCTTTTTGACAGTCTGACAGCGGAATACCTGGCAGCTCATCTGCCTGACATTCAGGATCCGTTGCTGAAAGGAATACTATGGATTAACATGTATGAAAACCTGGTCAACGGGGTGATACGCCCGATTGATTTTCATGCAACTGCATCAAGGGATCTGCAGGTCATCACCGATCTCCAGCTCCGAAATTACCTGTCAGGCCGGTTCTCATCAGTATGGTGGAACTGGCTCACTGCTGAGGAAAGGGCAACCCGGGCGGTGGTGACAGAGGCAATGCTGAGAGGCAGGATGCTATCAGCCGAAAGTGCAGCTGAAAAACGGTCATGGTTCGGCACGCTCAGGAGTGTGACTGTCACACAATCGGGATTGGATTACCTGGCGTCGCTGTGGAAAAGCGGGACTCTTCCGGGCGAAACGCTACAAAGAGGAAATAGTCAGGGAGGTGCACGCCCGGGCGGGAATCTGTCTGGTCCCGTCAGGCTGAGCGAGGATGAGCTATGTACCCTCTCGCTGACCCTGGCGCTTAAAGGATATACCGGAGCCGACCGCATAATTGCAGATCAGCGCAAACTGATAGACAGTAAGGAGAGGCTGGAACGGTTTGATTTTGTGACACCTGCAGTGTCAGCCGATGCCGCCTTTCGTGATGTATTCTTTGAGAGCCTGCGTGACCCGGCCAACCGCGAGCGGGAGCCGTGGGTGCTGGAAGCCCTGGGCTACCTGCACCACCCGGCTGTGGCAGAGAGGTCAGAAAAGTATATACTCCCTTCGCTTGAGATTCTTGAGGAGATAAAGAGCACCGGGGACATATTCTTCCCCGGCGGATGGATATCTGCCACCCTCGAGGGTCACCGGTCAACGGAAGCACGCGACACAGTTGAGAAGTTCCTGGATGATCACCCGGATTATCCCGCTGACCTGAGGTTGAAAATACTGCAGGCGGCTGATCATCTATACAGGTAAATATTTGTCATATATCCCTGCTTTACAATTCTTTATCGTCTACGACGAATGGTGAATGTGTTTGTACT
>CAZHAI010000186.1:0-4889 GCA_964530645.1 uncultured Rikenella sp.
GAGTTTTCCTCTGCGCTTCCGAATTCGATGAATATTTTCTTCAGCTGCCTCTTTCGGAGGGTTTCTATCTCTTCCACCTTGATGATCCTGCCCTCTCTGATTATTGCCACCCGCTTGCACAACATCTGCACATCGCTGAGCGTGTGAGACGAATAGAATACGGTCATACCCCTGCGGTTCTCTGATCTCAGCAGTTCAAAGAACCTGGCTTGCATCAGCGGATCAAGGCCCATTGTAGGTTCGTCCACTATCAGAAGTTCCGGTTCATGCAGGAGACTCTGGATAATTGAAATTTTCTTCCTGTTCCCCATGCTGAGATCTGCGATCTTCCGCTTGCGGTCAACCTCAAACAGCTCTGTCAGCTCATTGATTCGCCTCTCATTGCCGTCGGGACTGAAAAATCTGCCACAATACCTCAGAAATTCCCCGGCCTCCATATGCGGGTAAGCGTTGGCATCGGAAGGAACGTACCCGGTTTTCCGCTTTATCTCTTTTGAATCCCGCACCACATCCATTCCCATTATACGGGCTTCACCGGATGTTGGGAAGAGGAGATTAAGCAGCACCCTGATTGTAGTTGATTTGCCGGCTCCGTTGGGACCGATAAAACCGAAGATCTCACCCTCTTCGACCTGCAGGTTGATGTTTTCAATCCCGCGGTCCTTGCCGTATCTCTTGGTCAGATCCGTGATCTGAATTGCGGGAGTGCTCATACCAGGTCACATGCTTCCGGGGGCATCCACTTTGCATCCCTGCCTTCCCACTTTATGTTGCATCCAATTGGATTGGTTACAGGCACGGAGATCTCCGTGCCGGAGATCAGCTCAGAAAGAGACCTCTCAAGGTCATTGACGGTCATACGCGAGGTGTCCCTCGGAGAGTCAACACCCCTGCCGGTATATACAAGTTCCCTCTCACGGTTGAAAACGAAGAAGTGAGGAGTCTTCAGAGCCCCGTATTCCTTCACAACAGTCTGATCCCTGTCATACAGGTATTTCCACGGGAAGTTGTGCTCCTCCATCCGTTTCACCATGTTCGGAAAGCTGTCCTCCTCATAGGTGTGCTCACTGTTGGAGTTGATGCCGACGAAAGCCACCCCCGCATCACGGAACTTCTCAGCGGTGGCCCGGGTCACCTCATCGGATCCTATAACGTACGGACAGTGATTGCATGTGAAGAACACAACCAGGTACGGGTGATTATCAAAGTCTGCAAGGCCGTATTCCCTGCCGTCAGTGGCGGGAAGCCTGAAATCCGGGGCCTTCCGGCCGGGTTGAAGTGTATAGCTCATCTCTTTAATTGTTTTAATATTATTCGCTCTCCTGTCAACCAATCACTTTTTAACGGGTGCAACCTGAAACATTACTTGTCTTTCTCTTTAACAAACACAATGCTTGGCACAGCCCTCTCCACCTTTCCTGAGGGCCTGTTGACAACTCCGTTGCTGCCCTCACCCATGAGGTACATTGCTGTAGACCCTCCGCCGTCGAGGTTCAGGATGTCAGTGCATCCCAGGCTGCGGGCAAGGGTCCTTAGTTCGAAGAGGCTCATTCCCTCGGCATATTCCGGCTGTCGGCCATCAACGACAATGAAGAGGATGTGTCCGTCGCCTGTTGCTCCGATCATCGTGCGGGGATGTCGGAGTGTATTGAAGTTGATGCTGTCAAGCATGATCTCCATGCCGTCATCCATCAGCAGGGGACCGCTCACAATGGCATCTTCCTCCTTAATAGCCTTGTGATCCTCCCTCTCCGGTCCCCAGGCAGATATGTCAACCGCCTCGCCCTCAGCAGAGAAGAGTCCGGTGGCACGTATGCCAAACTCTTTGTCGTCAGTAACAGCAACAACCGAATCATTCACCTTCACGAAGTGGACATTATAACCTTCCTGCATGTTGAAGAAGGTGCCGTTGACGGCCGCCAATACCTCTTCACTGGCTGATATTGCGCTCGTAACCAGGCGGGTATCAGGCACTGCAACGCCAAATTCGAACTCCCCGGCTATGGTATCGATGTCAATTACATAAATAGCCTGAAATGAGTCGAATAACCGGGTTTGGACAAATTTCAGCACAACCCCCTCTGTGACCTGTCGCTTGGTCCATTCAATTACAGGCAGGCACTTGTTGTCTGTAACCACCTGCCCGTTTGCACCTGCAACCAGTATTAAAACTATGCCGGCGGCTATTAGTCTTTTCCCTTTCATTTTACTCCAAGGTACATTAAACTTTCATAACTTTATGAAATCGGTTTCATAATTAAAACTCCCTGTAATATGAACACAGAACGCTCACTAAAGTTAACTGCTTTTTTCCGGACAGCAGCAATCACCGCCCTCATTGTTGCCTCCCTGACCACGGCGCAGGCACAGCCATCCGGCGGTCCTTACGGGCCCGTAAGGCAAACGTGGCCTGTACCTCAGAATACCGGAAGAATCTATTATGTCGCCCCGGACGGCGATAAGAATGTTCCGGGCGAAAATGTTTCTGCACCCTCAACGATTGAGGCAGCCATATCAAAGGCCGTTACAGGAGACGTCATAATTCTACGCGGAGGCACCTACAGAACAGGTGACCTGCTCCTTAACCAGGGCATAATAATGCAGCCTTACATTGACGAACTTCCTGTGCTGAAGGGATCAGCTGTGGCAACCCAATGGAGGGACCTTGGCAACGGACTGTGGGTGACAAAATGGGACCGTCTCTTTCCCTCTGCGCCGGAAAGCTGGTGGCAGAGGCTTCGGAGCGGAAAGGATACGCCCCTTCACAGGTTTAATGATGACATGGTATTCATCGACGGTCGCTTCCTGCAGTCAGCCGGCTTTGAGGGCGAGGTGAATGAAAACACTTTCTTCATAGATTATTCCACAGGCCTGGTTTATATCGGGGTTGATCCGAAAGATAAAATCATTGAGATCACCGCATACAACATTGCCATCCACCGTACCACCGGCGAGTGCCATGGCAGACCATCCGACGGTAAGGGGCCTGTAATCCGTGGGATCACATTTACCCAGTACGCCTATCGAGCACTGGAGTTCGACGGCAAGAACCCTGAAGGTATCTCCCCGGAATCAGAACACGGGAAGGATGTTGTGGGAACCACACTCGAGCATTGCACGATCTCATTCTGCTCACGCGTTGCCGCATACCTTCGCGGTGACAAACTGACCATACGTAATTGCAGGGTCAGTGATACAAGCACGGAAGGGATTTATATCCTCAGCTCATCCGATGTACTGCTTGAGAAGAATATCTTCACGAGAAACAACATCGAGCGCATTAGCGGTTACTACCCGTCAGCGGTGAAGATATTCAACCAGTGCTACCGTGTGACCTGCAATGACAACCTCGTCACAGACCTGCCTTTCTCGAATGGCATCTGGTATGATGTCGGCAATGTCGGTGCCGTTTTCACGAACAACTGGGTGGAGAACGTCGGACTGACGGGCAGGGCCGTCTCATATCTGCAGACATGGCCAAGCGAGAGCGGATTCTTCTTCGAGATATCCAAAGGCGCCATCTGTGCGGGCAACGTTTTTGTGAACTGTGAACTGGGTATTCATATCCTCAACAGTTGTGACACGAAGATGTACAACAATACTCTTGTCAACAGCACTGCCTGCGTGAGCCGCAGCGAGCGCAGCGCCGTTGGCGACCACTTCGGGTGGCACCCTGCAACGGGACCTGATGTGGAAGAACGTGACGGTCATGTATTTGTCAATAACCTCATCGTGGCCGATGCTACTCTGAACAGGCCTCACCTCTTCGTATGGCAGCGGGCAATGCTGTGCGACCGTCTTCGTGATCCGCAGTTCAGCACTATTGACAACAACGTATATGTGAAAAACGGGGAGCGTAAGGCGATGCCTCTGATTCTGTGGAGCCCGGCTCAGAATGAACAGTGCATAATGGCGATGGACTCACCGGAAGAACTCAATAAGATGCTCACAGGTTTCGAGAAAAATGGAATCCTTCTCACCGGTCAGACCGTTTTCTTAAGCCCGGAGCTTGATAACTACCGGACTCTGCCCGGGTTCGCAGGCCACGCCGCTGCAGCATTACCACCTGCAGAGATAAAGTCATTGCTGAAGATGCTGAAACGTTCACCGGCTTACGTTGGTGCATATCCGGCTGAATAAGAGTGATTCCTTTGATCTGACAGTGCCGTGAGTGCATTTATTCCAGCCAGTTCCTCGCTTTAAGTACCGACAGACCTGTCTGGATTATCCTGTCCAGGCTTTCCGGTGGCCTGTTGAACAGTCCGACATAGAGCAGATCCTTTTCGGGGATTGAGAAGTAAAATGCCCTGAATCCGCCCTGGTCTCCGGTATGATAAACCATCCTGACTCCGAAGTTGTTTTGTACACCCAGCACCTGCTCCTCGCCTATGAACCAGCTGTAGCCAATGAAGGGCGGCTCGCTGCCGGCCCAGGTCTCAGGCCGACAGATTGTCATCGACTTATCCGTGAGCTCCCTGCCGAGGAACAGGTTTCCTTTAAGGGCTTTCCCGTATAGGGTCAGCTCCGTCAGAGAACTCCATACACCTCCGTTGCCTGCTGCCGGGAAAGTTGGAAATTCACCGTAATCTGATTCTGTCCACTCTCCGTTCACCAGCTCATAAGCGTGCGCCACACCCTTCTCAGGATGGGGACCGTCAGTGATTGTACTTGTGGCCATACCGGCAGGGGCGAAGATCCGCTCTGCAATGAACTGCTGCCACTTCTGCCCGCTCACCTTCTCGATGATGAGGGCCAGGCCATTGAAGGCAGGATTGGAATATTCATATCTCTCCCCCGGTGAAAAAACAAGCTTCTCTGCCTGCATGACAGGTGCGAAATTCTCATAATCCTTTGCTGTGATGAAGTATTCAGGATTCTCACTTACCGGC
>CAZHAI010000187.1:0-4868 GCA_964530645.1 uncultured Rikenella sp.
ATCTCTACTGGCTGAGGAGGGTATACAGCGATTATCCGGAGGTTCACCGCCGTGCTCTTCCTGACACACTGGTCTGGAGAGACCCGCTCGCCTTCAACGAACCATATGTGCAGTATTACTTCCGCCATCCCTCCTATAATAATTATCCGGTTGTGGGTGTGAGCTGGCTGCAGGCCAACGACTATTGTGTCTGGCGTACTGACAGGGTCAACGAGCAGATTCTCCTTGACAGCAAGTGGCAGGATAACAACGTGGAGCAGTCCGGCGCCAATAACTTCAATACCGAGTCCTATCTTGCAGGTCAGTATGAAGGCGTTCCCGGCCAGAGGGTTGATGAGCTTCATCCCCGCGTACGCCAGGAGGACGGTATCCTTCTGCCGCGTTACCGTCTCCCGACGGAGGCTGAATGGGAATTCGCAGCATATGGCCTCAGAGGCAACACTTTCGAGGAAAGGATCTATGAAAGGGCAATATACCCGTGGGACGGCCACAACGTCCGTAACTCGGCTCCCAAGAACAGGGGTGAATTCATGGCCAACTTCGTCCGCGGTCGCGGTGACATGATGGGCGTGGCAGGCAACCTGAACGATGCCGGTAGCATCACAGTCGACGTAAGGTCTTACTGGCCCAACGATTATGGTCTGTATTGCATGGCAGGTAACGTTAATGAATGGGTCCAGGATGTATACCGTCCGCTCTCATCAGAGGACGTTAACATGTTCAACCCGTTCAGGGGCAACGTATTCACCGACCTCAGGCGTGATGCCAACGGTATGGTGGTTGAAAAGGACAGGCTTGGAAGACTGCAGATTGACACCGTAAAACCTGAGGATGTGGCAAACAGGTATAACTACCAGAAGGCCGATTACAGGAACTATCTTGACGGCGACGTCATCTCAAGCATCTCATCGAGCCTTGAATGGTCGGGCAACGCCGACCTGCCTCAGACCGAAAGGATGTATTCGCAGAATGAAACTGACAATGACTATGTGACTCTCATCAGTGACAGGGCCCGGGTCATCAAGGGCGGATCATGGAAGGACAGGGCTTACTGGCTTAACCCCTCAACCCGCCGCTACCTTGACCAGGAGGCTTCACGTGATGATCTTGGATTCAGGTGTGCGATGATCAGGGTAGGAAGCCCCGCAGGTTTTTAACTAATAATATATAGGTATAGAATAAAGCCTCATTAACGAAATTTAATGAGGCTTCTTTTTAGAGTATCATGGAGATTGAAAGGTTATATGCGCTGTTCAGAAATTCCGCCGGGATAACGACGGATTCACGGGCGGTTAAGAAGGGCGAAGTCTTTTTTGCGCTTCGGGGGCCAAGTCACGACGGCAACAGGCATGCCGTAGCCGCACTTGAAGCCGGGGCGCTTGCAGCCGTGGTGGATGACCCTTCCCTGAGCGGTGAAAGGATAATTTTCGTTGACAACGTCCTTGAAACGATGTCTTCAATGGCCGCCTGTCACCGCCGCAGGCTGCAGATGCCAGTCATTGGCGTGACCGGCACCAACGGCAAGACAACTACCAAGGAGCTGTTGAGTGCAGTGCTGTCACGGCGGGGAAGAGTGCACAGCACCCCCGGAAACTTCAATAACCACATTGGTGTGCCCCTTACTCTCCTCAGTGCGCCTGATGACGCTGCTTTTCTTGTGGTGGAGATGGGTGCCAACCATATGGGAGAGATTGCAGCTCTCTGTGAAACTGCGATTCCCACACACGGTATCATAACAAACATCGGAACAGCACATATCGAGGGTTTTGGCTCCTTTGAAAATGTCAGGAAGGCCAAATCTGAGCTATACCAGTCACTGAAGTCAAACGGCGGGACAATTATCTATAACGACGAGAATCCCATCCTGGCTGAGATGGCCGCCGGAGTCGCACATGCCGTTCCGTACTCATCTCCGGGAGGTCACAGTCTCCGGGCTGTACCTGATGAAGGAGAGGGAATGCTCCTGGGGGTCAGGGCAGAAATCGACGGCACCGAATACCGTTTTGCAACGGGACTCTTCGGTTTATACAATATTGATAATGTCAGGGCTGCAATGGCAGCCGGATTGCTTTTAGGTGTTCCGGCTGATCAGATCATTGATGCCGTATCTTCTTACCGGCCTTCAAACAACAGGTCGCAGGTGACTGAAACCGGAAGGAACACCGTTATACGCGATGCATACAACGCCAATCCGTCAAGCATGGAGAAAGCGATTGCCTCTTTTGCCGCCCTGAAGGCGGACCGGAAGATGGTCATCCTGGGTGACATGCTGGAACTGGGCAGTGAGAGTGTTCCCGGCCATGCTGCTGTAATCAGGCAGCTTCGTCAGCTTGGTGAGATAAAGACTGTTCTAATCGGGCCACACTTCAGGGAGGCAGCTGAAGGTTTCCCGGCAATTCTCTTCGGATCATCTGAAGCCGCAGCGGATTGGCTACGGTCAGAGAGCCCCGAGGGTTATACAATTCTCGTGAAAGGATCGAGGGGAATTATGCTTGAGAAGGTCTATCCTTTACTCTGACTTTCCCTTCAGCGTTATCGAAAGAATCTCCGCCCTGGTGCCGATGCGCATGCGCGGACCCCAGAGACCGAAGCCGGAGGAGACTATCACATGTGTTTTCCCGAACATCTTATGGCCGTGACTCAACTCGAACATGCTGTCAGTAATCAGGTTGATGGGCCACATCTGCCCGTCGTGTGTGTGACCTGACAGCTGAAGGTCAACCGCCGTGGCTGCCAGGGCCGACAGATCATAAGGCTGGTGGTCAAGAAGGATTACAGGAGCTTCAGTGTCTACACCAGCCATAAGTGTATCAAGTGAAACACGCTTGCTTCCAGGGGTGTGCATGGCTGTCCTGTCTATGCGGCCGATTATCTGAACTCCGTTATCCAGCCTGATAACCTCATCCTTTAGGACCCTTATCCCCTTGCTTTCAATATATGGGATCGATTTGTGCAAATCACCCATGAACTCATGGTTTCCGGTGATCGCGTAGTTGCCGTAACGCAGATCCGGCAGATGCAGGGAGGCAAGGAGGTCGCCTCGAAGCACCGGCCCGATGCTACCGTCGATTATATCACCAAGGAACAACACCAGATCCGGATTCTCCTTCGCTATCATATCCGACAGATGCCTCATGCTTCTTTTCCTGATGACGCTTCCGAGGTGAATGTCAGATACTGCGACGATACGAAGCGGCTCGCTCCCGGCGGTAAATGTTTTGTCAGTTTCAATTACGTATTTGCTTGTAACCGGGCTGATGGCGGTGAAGAATCCGACTATAATAAGCAGCAGGGTGCCGGACGTTACACCAGTAAAAAGCCATAATCTCAGTTTTGGGATTGCTTCAGGAGAGATGATGTGAAAGGGTTTCTGTATCAGAAGCAGGATATCTGCTACAAGCCAGGCCAGCATGCCATAAAGCATGAAGGCCATCCAGAAGCCGCCGATTACATTGAGAATGTCAGTGAACAGGCTGGACCAGGAGTGTTCGAGAAATTTTCCCACGATAAAGGTCGATGCCAGGGTAATGAACACGACATTGTATATTGTAGTGCTGATACCCGCACCCGAGAGCGCCCTGCGGCCTTTAAGCCAGAGGTACAGATTTGTAAGAATATATACGGTTAATACAACCGTCAGGAATATTGCCATTTGTTGTTTTCTGCTCAGATCCACTTCAGTTCGGAGAATTTTTTTCTTCCGCGTATATAATACTCAAAAAGGAGGCTTTTGTTCATCATTGTATGCGGGGTATTGTAGAATCCCGGATTTGGCGTCAGCGTTCTGAAGGTTTTTATCGCTGTGCGCTGTTTGCGAAAGTCCCTGTGTGCCCTCACCACAGCAGCTGCTGATTCGCGACCTTCCCTGAATAGGAGCATCACCCATGCCAGGCCGTCAAGAAGCTCTCTCTTCAGAATGGTCCTCCGCAGGTGTCTGGAGGGAAGGTTCTTTGCCAGCATTATGAGGCTGTTTCGGAAATTGTAATAGATCTTCGTCGGGGAACCGTAACCAAGTGTGCCGCCTCCGACATGGTATACTACCGAATGGGGGAAGTAGCAGACGCTATAGCCGGCTATCTGCATTCTCCAGCAAAGATCTATCTCTTCCATATGTACGAAGAACGACTCGTCAAAGCCGTCGCACTGATCAAATGCTGCACCCCTGACAGCGATACATGATCCTGATGCCCAGAATATTTCACGGGTATCGTCATACTGGCCAAGGTCATCCTCGACAGTGCCGAAGATCCGTCCTCTGCAGAACGGATATCCCAGCCTGTCAATATATCCGCCAGCAGCGCCGGCATACTCAAATGATGATGGACTGGCATGTGACCGTATCTTCGGCTGACATGCCCCCACATTCGGGTGCATATCCATAAAGGTAATCAGCCGCTCTGCCCAGCCTGGCTCCACACTTACATCCGAGTTGAGCAGGATATAGTATTCGGCTTCAATCTGTTTCAGGGCACGGTTGTAACCTCCTGCATAACCGAGATTGCTTTCCAGCCGTATCACCTGTACCTCGGGATGGTTTTGTTCAACCCAGCTGACCGAGTCGTCCTCTGACCCGTTGTCAGCAATTATAACTGCAGTGTCAGGTGAAAGAGTATTCTGCACCACTTCGGGGAGGAACTGTTCAAGGAATGATCTCCCGTTCCAGTTCAGTATGACGACGGCTGTCCTAGTCATTTTTCAGGGGTCTTTTATGTTTCCACCGGCGATGACTCCAGAGCCAGTACTCCGGCTTGTCCCTGATAACCTCTTCAAGCATGGCAGCATAACGAGCCGTGATTGCATTGGGCTCCTCCTCCCCGGGGTGTTCGGAAATCAGGCGGTATTCAACTTCGTAGAATCCTCTCTTCTTC
>CAZHAI010000188.1:0-4862 GCA_964530645.1 uncultured Rikenella sp.
GTTACAGATGCACCTCCCGCAACTCCCGGGAAAGATGCCCCCTGGCTCGAATACAAAATGTATCTCTTCTCCGGAGGCGAATTCGAAACGACACTTTATATGGCGCCTTCACTTAACTTCATGCCTGACAGAAACTTCAAAATAGGTCTCTCGGTCGATGACGGCGAACCGCAGCTCATCACCGTGGTCCCGGCTGATTTTAACGCCGAAAACTTCAACAGGGAATGGGAGGAGACCGTCCGCAACAGTATCCGCCATGTTAAGGGCAAGATCAATGTAACCGGGCCCGGCTATCATATCCTTAAAGTGTGGATGGTTGACCCGGGAATGGTGCTTGAAAAGATAGTGGTTAACACCGGAGGCCTCAGGCCGTCATACCTCGGGCCACCGGAGAGCTTTTGCAGGCAACAGGCAGTAGGCAATAGTAGTCGGCTGTAGCAGTCGGCAGTAGTAGTCGGCTGTAGCAGTCGGCAGTAGAAGTCGGCAGTGGCAGTCGGCAGTCGGCAATAGCAGTCGGCAGTAGCAGTGGGTAGTCGGCAATAGTGTTGACAACCATAGCCCGTAGGGCTTATAGAATTGTAGCATGGACACAGAAAAACCAATATTCCCAATGGGCAGCAGGCAGCAGTGTCGACAACCATAGCCCGTAGGGCTTATAGAATTGTAGCATGGACACAGAAAAACCAATATTCCCCGTAGGGGATAAAGAATTGTAAATCCAGCATAGCATTACATATCAAACCATGAAAACCAAACTTCTTATCCTTTCCGCAACACTGTTTGCAATTCTCCTCGCCCTTCCGCTGACCGCCCAGGTGCGACTGCCAAGGCTGATCAGCGACGGCATGGTGCTGCAGCGTGACACCGAACTGAAGATTTGGGGGTGGGCTGCACCCGGCAAAAATGTTACCCTCGAATTTACAGGGAAACAATATGCCACCACAGCTGATGCTGACGGTGAATGGATTGTTGTTCTGCCCCAAATACAGGCCGGAGGACCTCACACAATGACAATAACAGCAAGCAACAAACTAACAGTAAACGACATACTGATTGGCGACGTTTGGCTCTGCTCAGGCCAGTCCAACATGGAACTGCCGGTCAGACGGGTCGCACCCCTGTACGGAACTGAAATTGCCGCAGCTGAAAACAATCTCATCAGGTCGTTTACAGTACCAAAGACGTTCGTTTTCACAGGACCGCAGAACGATTTGCCAGGGGGCAAATGGGTGGCAGCCAGTCCGGAGACTGTCCTCGACTTCTCCGCTGCAGCATGGTTCTTCGCGAAGGAGATAAACAGCAAATACGGAGTGCCAATAGGACTGCTGACCTCGGCTTTCGGAGGCTCACCCGCCGAGGCCTGGATAAGCGAGGAAAGCCTGAAGGAGTTCCCGGCATACTACGGGGAGCTTCAGCAGCTCAAATCAGGGTCTCTGATTAAGTCAACAGAGCAAGAGGATCGTTCCCGAATTGATGAATGGTACAAAAACCTTCAGACAGCTGACGCCGGGTACAGGACAACAGGGATAAGATGGCATGATGAAAATCTGAACACTGACGACTGGAGCAGTATGACAGTTCCGGGCTACTGGTCAGCAACACCGCTGAAAGGCATCAACGGAGTGGTGTGGTTCAGGAAAGAGATAGACATACCTGCAACTGCAGCCGGGCAGCCGGCCACGGTCAACCTTGGGAGGATCGTGGATGCGGATTCTGCATTTCTGAACGGCACCTTCATCGGTACAGTAGCCTACCAATACCCCCCGAGATGGTACACGGTCCCGGCTGGCGTTTTGAGAGAGGGTAAAAACATTCTGACAGTGAGAGTTATCAGCAACATCGGTGATGGTGGATTCGTGCCGGACAAAACCTATGAACTGACAGCCGGTGACTTCAAAACAAGCCTCGTTGGCGAATGGAAATACAAGTTAGGTGCAGCAATGCCCCCGCTGTTAGGACAGACCTTCTTCGGCTACAAGCCCGCGGGCCTCTTCAACGCGATGCTTGCTCCACTGCTGAACTACAGTGTGAAGGGAATACTATGGTACCAGGGAGAATCGAATGCCGGGAGACCGGAAGAGTACAGGAGCCTCCTTCCGGCACTGATCAGGGACTGGAGGAAAAATCTGGGGCAGGGGGATATCCCATTCCTTGTGGTGCAACTGCCGAACTTCATGGAGGCAAGAGAGGCCCCTTATGAGAGCGGATGGGCTCTCTTCAGGGAGGCGCAGACTGAGGCTCTGAAACTCTCAGCTACAGGAATGGCTGTCACATACGATATAGGTGAGTGGAATGACATTCACCCGCTGAACAAGAAGGATGTAGGTGTCAGACTGGCACTGGTTGCAAGGGAAGTGGCATACGGTGATTCAGAGGTGGTAGCTTCAGGCCCCACTTACAAATCGATGAGAGTCAGGGGCCGTAAAGTCATCATTTCGTTTGACAACACAGGAACAGGTCTGATTGCCAGGGGTGGCGGGAGACCGGGACACTTTTCTATTGCCGGTGAGGATATGCAGTTCGTCTGGGCAAAGGCCAGGCTCAGGGGTGACCAGGTGATTGTCAAAAGCAGGAAGATTAAGAAGCCTGTGTCAGTCAGGTATGCCTGGGCAGACAATCCTGTCGGAGCCAATCTCTATAACATGGAGGGACTGCCGGCCATGCCATTCCGGACTGATAAATAGTCGGCAGTCCGCAGTCGGCAGTCTGCAGCCAGAATCATATATATAATTGATTTACTGACTACTGAAGACCCTCAGACCCTCAGACCTTTTCCCGCGATAGATACAGTTTCTGTCATCGCAGAGATGACACTTATAAGGAGCATAACGTACCTCCCTGCCAATGCCAATCAGGCCGCTGACTGACTTTACCGGATTCATGAGGGCCGATTCGGTGAGAGTGATACCGCAATAGTTATCTGGAAAGAAGCTGAAAAGTTTATGCTGTTCTGCCACGTCCCAACCGCAGTATCCGGGACTGAAGCGGTTTGTGATTTTCAATCCCTTACCGACAACTGCAATACGCAGTTCCTCCTGCATCCTGTCGGCGGCATTCTCCACCACCTCCGAACCGATCACATCATAAACATATCCTCGAAGGAGGTCTCCATCCTTCATGCTTCTGCGGCTTCTCTTCCCTACCTCCGGACCTGTCGTGCAAATGAAGAGAGCCGCCCCCCCGGCCTTCTTTATCTGGCTGAAAATAATAGGCTTAACCTCAAACACAACACCCTGCAAGTCAATTGACTTATCTCCCTGAATACACCTCATGTGCTCAAAAATGATATATTCAGCCCTGACATCTCCCAGCGGCATCAGCTCGGCTGACACCTCTTCGATGAGATCAGCGACAGGCTCCGGGGATGTTCCCGGGGCATATCCCATTGTCTTCTCCAGGGCTTCCCTTCCGGGCAGGAGCTCGCGGAATGTATAACTGAATCTGGTCAGGATGGCAGTGTGGTTTGATAGTGCTCAATGAACCTTATTGCGTATTCATCTCTCGCCAAAATGAGGTCTGCAGCCCTCACCAACCCTGCAATTCTCTCCGGGTTGGCGATAGGGCATGTAAGACCGTACATGATTGACATGGCCATGTAGGCATTGTTGATGTTCTCGCGGTTGGGCAGACCGAAGGAGATGTTGCTGGCACCCTGTGTGATATTGTGCCCCAGCCGGTCATGCACCAGCTTTATCGTTTCAAGAGTCACCCTGCAGGCGCTGGGATCGGCGCTCACGGCCATGGCCATCGGGTCAATTATAACATCCTCCTCCTTTATGCCAGCACGTACAGCGCGTTCAATTATCTTTTCAGCTAACCGCAACCTTTTCTCAGGATCATTTGTGATGCCGTCGTCATCGAGAACCAGGCCTATGATTGCTGCCCCGTACTCTCTGGCGACCGAAAGAAGTTTTTGCAGTGATGCCTCTTCGGCGTTAACCGAATTAATGAGACATTTCCCCTTCGCTACTTTCAGGGCTGCCTCAATCGCCTTCGGATTGGGGGAGTCGAGACAAAGGGGTATATCGAAGTTATCCTGAAGGGCAATCACCGCCTCTGGAAGAAGAGCTTCATCATCGACACCGGGATACCCGACGTTGACGTCCAGGACATCCGCCATTGCTTTTATCTGAGATCCGGCGAGCTCGAGCATATAGCTGAAGTCCCTCGCCTGAAGAGTTGAGACAAGTTTCCTGCGCCTGGTGGGATTTATGCATTCACCTATTATTACAACCGGTCCTCCGGTATCAATTACTACCTCTTTTGTTCTGCCCCTCAGTATTGTCTTCATCATTGTAAAATTGGACTGTCCGGCGCGCTTAAGTTAGCGTTTTCAGGTATTCTACCGCGCCCTGAGGATCGGGTGAGTAGAAGTCGGCTCCGATCTTGCGGCAGAACTCCTCAGTAACAGGGGCTCCTCCCACAAGAATTTTCTGACCCGGGAATCTTTGCCGCAGTTCAGCCACACTTTTCCGCATGTTTTCCATCGTTGTTGTGAGAAGGGCTGACAGTCCTATCACAGCTCCGGGGTGTTTCTCAGCTGCCTCAATGAACTTTTCAGTGCTTACATCCACTCCCAGATCAATAATCTCCCATCCGCCACCTTCTATCATCATGCCTACAAGGTTCTTGCCTATATCGTGGAGGTCCCCTTTTACGGTCCCGATTATGAAAGTACCTTTTCTTTTTGTTTCTCCTGAAAGGTAGTAGGGTTTTATATGGCTCATCGAGCTGCTCATCGCCTTCGCGGCCATTAGCATCTGCGGAACGAATATTTCGTTTCTTGAAAACTTCTGCCCCACTCTTGACATCGCAGGTATGAGTGCCTCCTCGAAAATATTGCCCGGACTGATTCCGGCATC
>CAZHAI010000189.1:0-4852 GCA_964530645.1 uncultured Rikenella sp.
GGTCAAAAGTGATGTCAGCTGTATAGGTTGTGACAGCGCCGCTCTTTGATTCAGTCACGGTGAACTCCACCGGGTGGGTAGCTGCCTTGACAGTCAGGTTACCCTTGACCACCGCCTTGCCAGCCTCGAACTTAGTGCTGCCGGTGATGATAAGTTTAGAGAGAGGATATTTCTCAACCCCGAAGAAATCGTCTGATTTGAGGTGGCCTTCCAGCTTGGCACGCATATTATCGTCCTTGATTTCGGTATCCTTTATGCTGTTCATGTCAACCACAAACTCGCCTCCGGTGATAGCACTGCCTTCAACGGCAAGCCAGCCGCTCTTCAGGTCGATTGTGCCCACATGAAAGCTCCCGATTTTTTTGTCGCCTTTCCAGTTAATTACGGTATTCGAAGGATCAGCCTCATACTTCTTTTGTGCCGTAAGCAGCGTTGAAGTGAAGATTGATGCCAGTAATATCACAAATATCTTTTTCATTTTATTTCGGTGTTTTGTTTGAGATAAAACCACCGATAGCCCGGTTTTGTTCAATATAAGTTACTCAAACTGCCGGACGGCCGTTAAATATTACCGTAAATCGCTGATATTTAAATGCTTTGGATATTCATCCCGCCGCTGACCTCGAAGATCGTTCCGGCAGAGAATGACCAGTCGCCTCGCGCAAGTGAAGCCACCGCTTTTGCCACATCGTCCGGGGTACCCCATCTCTTCTGCGGAATCAGCCCTTCAGTGATGAGCTTGTCGAACTTGAATTTGCTCCTTGATGTAAGTTCGGTCCTGATAAGTCCGGGCCTGATCTCATAGACATTGATACCCTCTTCCGAAAGCCTGTCGGCGAAGACAAGGGCAGCCATGCTGAGTCCTGCCTTGGATACGCAGACATCAACGGCGTGGGTGAATGATGTATATGCGAGGAATGATGTGACGAACATGATTGTAGGCCTGTAGCCGGTGATCTTCTCCTTCATCCAGATCATCTCCCTTGCCACCCGGCGGGCGAGGAACACCGGGCCGCGCAGGTTGACGGCCAGCACCCGGTCAAAGGTCTCCTCATCCAGGTCGAGAAGGTCGCGGCGTTCAATGGGAGCTATGCCAGCGTTGTTCACAAGTATGTCAATCCTGCCGTAACGCTCCAGGATGCTGGAGATGGTTTCATCATGCAGGTTGGTGTGTGCCACGTCAAGGCCGATGGGAAAGAACTGTGCGCCGCGCTCCTCTATTTCGGGCTGCAGTGAGATCATGCCTTCGCTGTCAGAGGTGCGCGCGATGGCCGCAATATCAAACCCCTCGGAAGCCAGTGTCAGTGAGATGGCCCTGCCTATCCCCCTGCTTGCTCCCGTAATTATTGCTACCGGTTTCGAATTCATATATACCCCTTTTATCAGGTCAAGGCTTTTTCCGCAGATTGAGAATAATCTCGCACTCACCCTTCACGTCAGCATCGGCAATCAGGTAATTGCTCTGGTTGATCGATGCAATGATGTATTTCTTTTTCTTCCCGCAAATCATCAGATCTCCCGCAACATAGTTCCCCGGTACAGGCAGTGAGAGCTGAATGTATTCGTAGCTTCCGTCAAGGCTGATAGTCAGCTTATCGGCAGTGTGCCTGTAGGCGTATTTTACGTAGGCCCCTGAACTCTTGTAGTCGATTTTTACTTCGGCTTTTTCAACACCGGCTGTTATCCATTTGGGGCAGAGCCGAAGCCTCCGGAAGAGCTTGTCCCGGTCCTGCACCCCGGCCAGCCCTTCCACAAAGGCGTAGAGCATCGCGGATGATCCCCAGCCGTCAGTGGGTCTGGCTTCCGGCGATGTGCTTGTCTCCACCGAAGAGGGTCTCCCGTCAGGAAAATACCAAAGATAAGTTTCGCCGTTGCGCGAGATCAGGTCATAGTAGCGCATGAGTATGTCAATGCCGTACTGCTCATAACCGTATTCAAGGGCAGCCCTGGCCAGCTCACCGCCTGTGAGGGGCATTATTCCGCCGTTGCAGTAGGCGCCGCGTGAAAGCTTATAATCGCCGAAAATCCCTGCCGGGAATGGCGGGTCAATTGAGAACCACTCTGCAAAGGCGTCAGTTGTCTCACGCCTCCTCATGTATTCATTTATAATTGCAGTGGCAATGCGTGGTGAAGCGGCTCCCCTGTTGATGGCGGCAGGATTGCTGAGACTGAGTTGCGAAGCTTCATCAACACCGTCGATAGTGACCGGTGTCTGCTTCACGAAGTGGGTATAGAATGAGCCATTGAAACAATGGGTGTTAAGGCTCTTGCGAAGCCTCAGGGCACGGTCGCGCCAGAGTGCCGACCTTACCTTGTCACCGAACAGGGTGTACCAGTGCGACATGAAGTGGAAGGCTTCGTAGTAGCCGCTGTTGTCGCCGTGGAAATAACCCCAGAAGGTGTTCTCATCAATCTGGAACTGCAGCCAGTCGTGACGGCCAGCAGTATATGCAAAATCCCATGTATCAATCGTATAAGGCCTGCGGAAGAGGTATTTTTCCCTGTCGAAATAGCGACCGTCCATTACAAACGAGAGAGCCCTTTCGAAGGAGGGCATGAGGTTACGGATGAATGCATCGTCACCGGTGGCCTGCCATGCAAGCCAGGCTGCCTTTATGAACCTGAATTCGGTGTCGGCCTCAACCGGGGTGCGGACATACTTGGTCCAGTTCTCGCGTTCGCAAGGGGTTTTCTCCGGAAAAGTTGTGAAGTAGTCAAAAATCCGGCCGTTGCGCGCCTGGTTGTCTGCAAAGTGCCTGACTACGCTGACGAGGTCCGTCTCCGTATAACGCAGCGCCCTCATCATGTCCGAATAATTCCTTATCCAAACGGAACGGGCGTCAGGGGATCTGTATCCCCTTATCTTCTCACCGTCTATGTTCAGCTCGAGGAGATCCTGCTCCAGGAACCTGCTTATCCTCGGAATAAGCTCATCAAATGCCGGAGTTCCAGTTCTGACGTACATTACCGGGCCTTTAGGTTAGTTTTAGCGGTTTAAAAGTAGCAATTAATTTGCTCGATCCTTCGGTCTGCTCTCATTTTCTTCATCCGAGGGTCCGGCATCATCCTGATCGTCACCGGTCCCGCCCTCTTCTTCCTCTTCACGCTCGTAGAAAGGAACGGGCTTCTGCGGACCCTCGGCACGGAACCAGACAGCGAGGATCACTCCGGCCGCTGCACCAAGCATATGAGACTCCCATGAGATGTCAATCCTGAAACCCGGAAATATTCCCCAGACCATCTCTCCGTAAACAAAGGCTACCAGCAGTGAAAGGGCCATCAGGGGTATGTGGCGCCTGATGATGCCGCTCAGGAAGAGAAACGAGGCCAGTCCGTAGACGATGCCGCTGGCCCCGATATGCCATGCCGGCCGGCCCGTGAGCCATACCGCCAGCCCGGTTAGGAGGGTGACCCAGAGAAGGACCCTGAACGACACCTGTGAATAGAAGTAGAATAGCGCCGTCCCCAGGATAAAGAGAGGAATTGTATTGTTGAACAGATGCCTGGCGCCTGAGTGAATGAACGGAGAGGTGAGTATTCCCGTCAGCGATGAAGCCTTACCCGGGAAGATGCCGAGGAAGTGCAGGTTGGCCTCAAACAGCCATCCAATTGCCAGGGTGAGCCACATGAAAGCCACGAGCAGGAACGGTACGAGCATGCTGAGCAGCAACCGCTTCTTTTCAGCCTCTGAGGAGCCTTCTGTCATTGTCTGCCGGAAGATGTTTTAACGGTCCCGACCCGGATAACGGATCCCGGCTTTACGGCGCACCTCATCGAGGGTGCGGGCAAGGGTGAGGCTGAAGGAGAGGGGGACTACCGGGCTATCTGTCAGCCCCTTATCGAGGCAGCTCATTACCTCGGCAGCCTCATACTGGTAGCCCTGGGCGGGGGGGGTGAAAATGCGGTCGTCGGTGTCACCGTTCTGCTCGATAATCAGATGCTGGTTACGGTCGCGGCCGCGGGTCAGGATCAGGTTGCCATTCTCACAGTTGAACTCGGTGGATACGCCGCCAGGGTTGGCAAAGGAGCTGTAGGCCTCGGCCAGGCGGCCGTCACGGAACCTGAAGATCATTGCGGTGCTCTCATCGGCGCCGGTGGGCGCAAAGACGGATGTGGCGACAACGTGTTCCGGCTCGCCCATGTACCTCAGGATATCCATCACGGGGTAGATGCCGATGTCAAGCAGTGACCCTCCTCCCATTGCCAGGTTGTATGTCCGGAGCTCAGGATCATACGGAGATACAAAGGCAAACTTGCCCCTGATGTGCAAAAGCTTCCCCAGCTTTCCGCTTTTGAGTATCTCCTCTGCCTTCAGATATGAGGGCTGGAAGGGAGGCCATAGCGCCTCCATGAGAAACAGCCCTTTTCTCCCCGCCTCATCAATCATCCGGGATACTTCGGCTGCTGTAATTGACATAGGCTTCTCACAGATTACATGCTTGCCGTTCTGCAACGCCATCAATGTATGTTCCATGTGTTGAGAATGAGGTGATGCAATATAAACCACCTCTACTCCCGGGTCCGCAAGCATCTCCTCGTAACTGCCGAAATGCTTCGTGAACCCGAATTCGCCGGCAAACTTTTCAGCCCGGTCGGCATCGCGAGACCCGACGGCAAAAAGATGCGCATTATCCAGCAGCATGAGCGCCCGCGCAAACTTGTGCGCTATGTTGCCGGTTCCAAGTATACCCCAGTTGTACGCTTTCATATTAATAAATTTTCATAAAGTTAGTCATTCCTCAACTATCTAACCCCTGCCCCGGAAATGAGTTCATTTATGCCCGAATAAAAATATTCTTAAAATTTTACTTCTATGTATTGCATAGTATTATTTTTATTTTATATATTTGCA
>CAZHAI010000190.1:0-4819 GCA_964530645.1 uncultured Rikenella sp.
TGTCATCCGCGATGCCGGTCGGACACTTGTGCAGCTCATCGACAACGGCACCGGCATGAGCGAGCCCGACGCACGCCTGGCCTTCGAGAGACCTGCCACCTCCAAAATATCAACAGCCGACGACCTCTTCACAATCATCACTAAAGGATTCCGGGGCGAAGCCCTTGCATCAATCGCCGCAGTCTCTATGACCGAACTGCGCACCCGCCGCGAGGAAGACGAAGCCGGCACACTGGTGGAGATAAACAACTCGAGGGTGACCCGCCAGGAACCATGCTCCTGCGCCGCAGGATCAGTGTTCAGCGTCAGAAGCCTCTTTTACAACGTCCCGGCCCGGCGCAAATTCCTCAAATCGGACACCACCGAGTTCAGACATATAATCACGGAGTTCCAGCGGGTGGCACTGGCCCACCCCCGGATAAAATTCAACCTTACACACAACGACCAGGAGATATACCGTCTGCCATCAGGCAACCACCGCCAGCGCATTGTGGGGCTCTTCGGCAAACACTACAACCAGAACCTCGTCACGGTGGAGACCGCCACCACGATAGTATCCGTAAGCGGATTCGCAGGCAAACCCGAAAACGCCCGCCGCTCCGCCGGTGAACAGTTCTTCTTCGTCAACAACAGGTACATCAGACACCCCTACCTGCACCGCGCAGTGATGGAGGCATACCAGGGACTGCTGCCACCCGACACCGTCCCGGCATACTTCATATACATGACCGCCGACCCCGCCTCCATCGACGTTAATATTCACCCCACCAAGACCGAGATAAAGTTCGAGGATGAGAGGTCGGTCTGGCAGATCATGCTTGCTTCCGTACGCGAGGCGCTGGGCCGGTTCAACGTGGTGCCGTCGCTCGACTTCGGGCCTGAGGGAGCCGTGGAGATACCGGTCATCATGGGCAACACCCCTCCCCCGTCCGTGCCGCATATTGAAGTTGATCATACATTCAATCCCTTCGAAGGCACCGAATACAACCGCCCTGAGACGAAATGGAAGTGGGATGCAGAGCACAACCCTCCACGCGACTGGGAGTCGCTCTTTACAATCACCACCCGCAGCGGAGAACAGGGCAACGGGGCGCAGACCGGCGGAGAAGAGAACGGGCCGCGCAAGGGTTCCGGGCAGTCGCATGGCGAAGAAGGCAATACCGCACAGCGACGCTTCTTCCAGGTTAAGAACCGTTACATCATGTGTCCCGTCATCTCGGGAATAATGATGATCGACCAGCGCAGGGCACACGAAAGGGTGCTCTATGAGAGGTACCTTGCCTCGCTGGGCGAGGGTCCGCGCCCGGCACAGGTATCACTCTTCCCCGTGGAGACGGAACTCAATCCCGGCGAGATGGCCATCCTTGATGAGATAGCAGATCAGCTCAGACTTCTCGGGTTCGGGATAAAAAAAGGAAAGGGCAATAACGTAACAATCACCGGCCATCCCGCTGACACAAGAAACACTAATCCTCTCACCATGCTCGAGGCAATTATCTCGGAATACAGGCATACCCTGAACGACCCGTCCATCGGGGCGCGCGAACGTGTGGCCCTGTCCATGGCACGTGCATCAGCCATCCAGTACGGCACGCCGCTGACACATACGGAGATGGAAGAACTGTTTGATATGCTCTTCGCCTGCTCCATGCCAAACTACTCTCCCACAGGTAAAACGGTGATGAATATAATCACCCTCGATGAGCTTGACCGGAGATTCAGCTGATTTTCGGTCAGAATAGCTAAATTTGCGACCTGAAACACGAGAGAAAACAGAGATGAACAGAATATTGCCAGGCACGCCACCGGTGGTGAGGAACCTCATCATCATCAATGTGGTCATGCTGCTCCTTACCGAACTTCTCAGGATCACCGCAGGAGTCAACCTGAACGGTATCCTGGGACTTTACTTCCCGGAATCGGAGTACTTCCGGTCGTGGCAGATAGTCACACATATGTTTATGCACGGCGGGTTTGTACACCTGCTGTTCAATATGTTCGCGCTGTGGATGTTCGGAAGAATCCTCGAGCAGGTATGGGGACCGAAGCGGTTCCTGATATACTATCTCATAACCGGACTGGGCGCAGCATTCTTCTTCGAGCTTGTACAGTGGATCCAGTACAACAAGGTGATGGACATCCTCTCACCGGAACAGCTGCAGTATGTATATGACGCAGGCGGCGATGCCGTCAGCCAGGGCAAGAACTTCACCGACAGCCAGATGGGAATGCTGAATTCGATCCTGAATGTTCCTGTCGTTGGCGCTTCAGGAGCCGTTTACGGTGTCCTGCTGGCATTCGGGATGCTCTTCCCCAACACACAGCTTATGTTCATCTTCCCGCCCATTCCTGTCAAAGCCAAGTATGTCGTCATCGGGTATGCTGCAATCGAACTTTATCTTGCAATCACCAGTCCCGGCAGCGGAATCGCCCATACTGCACACCTCGGCGGCATGATCTTTGGGTACATTCTCATCAGGTACTGGCGCAAGACAACCAAAACTTTCTATTGATGAGTATCTGGGACGAGATAAAGGGGTCATTCAAACACGGCACTGTCCTGACGCGGCTGATGTATGTCAACGGCGCAGTCTTCCTGCTTATAAAGATAATCGAAGTCATCGGAGTGCTTTCTGCCAGCCCCGTCCTGGCAACCACGGTTATCTCAAACCTCGCCGTCCCGGCCTCCGTCGGCGCCCTGGCGCTCAAGCCCTGGACTCCAATCACTTACATGTTCACCCACCAGGGGTTTATCCACCTGCTCTTTAACCTGATGTGGCTCTGGTGGTTCGGGAAGATTTTCCTTGCATATCTTGACCAGCGCAAGCTGCTTTCGCTATATATCCTCGGCGGCCTGTCCGGAGCATTGCTTTACATCGCTGTCTTTAACATCTTCCCGGCATTTGCCGGCACGGTGAATGTCTCGATAGCTCTCGGTGCATCAGCATCGGTGATGGCCCTTGTAATAGGCACGGCTGTTTACCTCCCTGACCTCGAGCTGCAACTCCTCTTCATCGGGAGGGTGAAGCTGAAGTACCTGGCCCTTGGAACCTTCCTCATCACATCCCTGTTCGACTTTTCAGTGAATACAGGCGGTAAGATTGCCCATATCGGCGGGGCAATGATGGGACTGGCATATGGCTACGGGCTCAGGAACGGAAAGGATATCGGGTCCTGGTTAAACATGACAATCGACTTCTTTGTTAATCTCTTCAAGCCGCGGAAGAAGATGAAGGTGACCTATAAAAAGGCCGGGGCTGCCTTTGATGCTTCAAGGGTTAAGGATGATCATGAATACAACGCTATTAAGGCTGAAAAGCAGAAGACATTAGATCACATACTCGACAAGATCTCAAAAGGAGGTTATGACAGTCTCACAAAGGAAGAAAAAGCAATCCTCTTCAGCGAGAGTCAGAAAAAATAGCAGCGGGATAAAGCGCTTTACGCGAAATATTCTGCTGGCATTCAACATCTTTCTGATATTGCTGCTGGTACTGGCATACCTGTCAATATACATCAATCCGGCCACCACGGCCTTTCCCGCAGTCTTCGGCCTGGCTTACCCCTACATAGCTGCCGCGAACGTGGCGATTGTCATCCTGTGGATCCTCTTCAGGAAGTGGTATGCTCTTCTGTCGGTGCTGGCACTGGCTGCAGGCTTCGGATACATTCACAACTTCATCAGGTTCACCAACCAGGGCAAGGAGGAGCACCACGATTTGAAGCTGATGAGCTACAACATACGCCTCTTCAATATCTACGAAGAGAGTGAGAAGAACTCCCACTCCAAGATGATCCAGCTGCTCAGGAAAGAGGATCCGGGAATTCTCTGCCTGCAGGAGTATTATGTAAAGGGTGATCCTGCTGCCGGTGAGAGGAAACTGAAGGAGGGACTCGGGGGCAAGAGATACTCCCACCTCAAGCTGATCAAGAGCGGTGCTGCCAGCAGGTACGGAATTGCCACAATTACCCGTTACCCGATCATTTACAAAGGCGATGTGGTCCACCCGGGATCGTCTTCCCTGACAATATTCTCTGACATCGTGGTAGACACCGACACTTTCAGGGTATATAACAACCATCTGCAGTCGTTTCGCCTGCGCCGGGTTGAGGGGAACCTCCTCAGCGAGATCGCCAGCGAGGAGAAAGGCAGTTCCCTGAACCAGATTTCAGGCATATACCGGAGCCTGGTGGATGGGTTTGCCAGCAGGGCGCTTCAGGTTGACCGCGTCAGGAGACACATGGAGTCGTCGCCTTACCCGGTGATAGTGGCGGGCGATTTCAATGACACACCTGTTTCATACACTTACCGCAGGATGCGCCGCGGGCTGAAGGATGCCTTTGTGGAGGCCGGCTATGGTGCCGGATTCACCTACAGGGGCAAGTACCCGCCCAACAGGATAGATTATATCCTTTACGGTGATGAGATCGAGTGCATTGATTTCGATATCGTCAAGGTAAGATATTCGGATCACTACCCGGTGATTGCCTATTTCAGGCGTGCTGAACGAAAGGAAGCTTCGACAGGTCAGCATTCCCGCCGGAAACAATAATTCCCACGGTTTTGCCGCTGAACAGCTCCCTGTTTGCCAGCACTGCAGCCAGCGGGACAGCTGATGATGGTTCCACGACGATCTTCATCCTTGTCCAGATGAGTGTCATTGCCTCGATTATCTGTTCCTCGGTGACGGTGAGGATGTCATCAACGTTTTGTTGAATTACTGTAAATGTTCTTTCGCAGAGCGATGTAAGGAGTCCGTCTGCGATTGTGAGGGGTGGCAGTGCGGGTTGGATGGCGCCTGTCCGGAGTGATCTGGCC
>CAZHAI010000191.1:0-4740 GCA_964530645.1 uncultured Rikenella sp.
GCTATCCGTGTGAACTCCGAACCTGCAGAGGGGAAACCCTCAAGCCGGTCCCAGTTACCGAAATAAGAGAGACCCTGCCGGCTTAGCGGGGCTGAGAAGACGCCACGGGAGCTGGCTGCAAAGACCCGGTCATTCATTATCACGGACTCGTTTACGCCATTAGTTTCTCCGTCGGGACCCGGCCTCCATGTATCAGCTATGTACCGGCCCTTCACATCAACGACAACAATGCCAAAGCTTCCCGAAAGGAGCACGCGGCTTCCGCTGACTGTCACACCGTAAATCTCCTTAAGGCCGGGTATATATTTGTTCTTTATGTCAGGGATGTGTGTGATAATCCCTTTTCTCACGATATCAATCCCCGTACTCCGGTAGACGATCACAAGCGATTCTTCAGCCTCGCACCAGGCTAAGTGAGCAATGGCAGTCTCCGTCAGGCCCGAAATTTTGGAGAGTGATGATGTGACTCCGCTTTTAATATCATAGACAAGAATAGCATTGCCGCTTGATGACCAGATCTTTACACCGTTGGTGGCGAGGCTGTATGACCTGCTGTAGGGAAGACGGTCATCCCATGACCCTACCGCTCCCTGTCCTTTAAGAATCAGGGATGAGAAAATCAGGAATGTGATTGAGATGACCGTTTTCATTTTGTTTTGGTCACTTGCGTATTCAGTCCGGTTGTCTCGTCCTCTCATTCAGAAAAGCAAGGAGCTGTTTCATAGCCCTGGCCCTGTGAGAGATGCTGTTCTTTTCCTCAAGGGGGATCTCGGCAAAGGTCAAGTCATAACCCGAAGCAATGAAAACCGGGTCATACCCGAATCCGCCTGTACCCCGTCTTTCCCTTATGATTTCGCCCTCAACGACCCCCTCGAAAAGGTATTCCTTACCGTCAAGGATAAGTGCTATTACAGTTCTGAACCGGGCGCTTCTTTCACTTGCAGACCCCATCTCACGGAGAAGCTTATCTATGTTGTCATCGAAGCTTTTGGCTTCGCCCGCGTACCTTGCAGAGTAGACCCCGGGGGCTCCGCCCAGCGCGCTTACCTCCAGTCCGGTATCATCGGCGAAGACGTTCATGCCGGTCCTTTCATGAACGAACCTGGCTTTGAACATGGCGTTCTCTTCAAGGGTCTCTGCCTCCTCGGGGATTTCTTCGGTTATATTGAGGTCTGTCAGCCCCAGGATCCTGAAATCATCTTTGAGGAGAGCGCTTATCTCTCTTATCTTATGCTTGTTGTTTGTCGCGAATACAAGTTCCATATCGGGAAGGGGTAAAGGGCAAAAATAATCATTGCATCGTGATGAGGCCGCTGTGGCATACCAAAACAGTAAAATATTAGTTTATTTTTGTATATATCACTTATTCCAGTCCTCTATGGTTTTCAACCATTTCCGCAGGTTTGTCGTAACCGGAATCATACTGTGTGCAGGTTCAGGTATTGTCCGGCCTGTTGCCGGTCCGGGTCAGGCGGGCGGGATAGAGCCATCAGGCAGGATAACGGCGATGCATCTTTACAGGTCAGGTGAGAGGATTGACACTGCAGCAGGTATGCCTGTTTTGAAGTTTCGCGAAGGCGTAGTATTCATAATGGAGGAAGATGCCGGGATTGAGTATTCATATTTCATGGCCGGACCGGATATTGACTGGACTGCCTGGAGTGGCCGGGCTTACAAGGAGTATACGGACCTGGGGAGGGGAAGGTACACCTTCAGGTACAGGTATCGCCTCGACGGGGATACTGCAGAGGGGGGTGGCTCATTCAGCTTCAGGGTGAAGGCGCCGTGGTACTTTTCTCCCCTGGCGTGGATAATCTACCCTCTGCTGCTTGTCCTGGGAGGTTTTCTGCTCCGGATGCGCCTGCACAGGCTGTTCATGGAGAGGCAGAAGAGGCTTGAGCAGCTTATAACGGAGCGTACGGAAGAGTTGCAGCATGAAAAAGACAAATCGGATAACCTGCTTGCAAACATGCTCCCCAAGGGTACTGCCGAGGAGATCATGCTGAAAGGCAAGGCAGACAAAAGGAAATATAATTTTGTGACGGTTTTGTTTTCAGATATTCAGGGATTTACGCGGATAGCTGAGGAGATGAACCCCGAGGTGCTGATTGATGAACTCGACCGTTTTTTCTTTCACTTCGACTCTGTGGCTGAGAAGTACCGGATAGAAAAGATCAAGACGATAGGTGACGCCTACATGTGTGCAGGCGGGATTCCGGAGAGAAACAGGACCAATCCGGTGGAGGTGGTTCTGGCTGCACTTGACATGCAGAAGTACATGCATCAGATGAAGAATGACCCTTCGAGGCCTGCAGCAAGATTCTGGGATATAAGGATCGGAATACACACGGGAACGGTAATAGCAGGCGTTGTGGGGCACAAGAAAATGACATATGATATATGGGGTGATACGGTTAACACCGCCAGCAGGATGGAATCGTCCGGGGAGCCCGGCAAGATAAATATCTCAGGTACCACCTATGAGTTTGTAAAGGAGTATTTTACCTGTGACTACCGTGGAAGGATGCCGGTAAAGTACAAGGGGGACCTCGACATGTACTTCGTGACGGGAATAAGGCCTGATTTGCGTGAGCCTGATGGTTCGCCCAACAACAAGTTCCTGACGAAGATCGAAATGATCCGTGTCCTGGATGTTGAGGAGCACGTCTTCGGCAAATATTCCGAGATTGCATCACCGGACCTTTTCTTCCACAGTGCCGATTACATCCGGAGCGTCGCCCTTCAGGCTGATCTGCTGGCCAGGGCCGAGAAGCTGACCGATCAGGAGTATGTTCATCTCAGGCTGGCTTCGGTGTTCATTTATTTCGGCTACGCCTTTGACTATAATGATCCTGATACGGCCTCCAGGAAGAGAGCGGAAGAGATTCTCTCCGTCTACGGATTCGGGCCCGCGACGTTTGAGGCTGTTATCGCACTGATAGCTTCGGCATCCTCACCTGAACATGAGAGTGCAGCCGGCAGGGTACTTCATGATGCAGTTTATGACTTTACAGGCAGAATCGACTTTATAGCAATGATAGACAAACTGTACCGGGAAGAAAAGGCTTACGGAAAGACAGAAGACGAAAAGAAATGGTTCAGGGATTTAGCATCTGCCATTGAGAAGAACCAGTTCCTCACGGAGACGGCGAGGCGGTTACGTTCAGTGCCTGCTGATGAGCAGCTGAATGCCCTGCGCGTATTTGCCGGTGAGAAGCTCAACAATATTTAAAATCATTTGGAACTTTGGTTTTATACAGTACATTTGAAAACACCAAAATCTGACATCATGGTAAATTTAGACTGGAACAATCTTCCTTTTGGGTATATCAGGACCGATTTCAATGTAAGGTGTTACTATAAGAACGGTCAGTGGAGTAAGCCAGAAGTATCTGAATCAGAGCATATTAGTGTCCATATTGCTGCCACTGGGCTGCATTACGGACAGGAAGCCTTTGAAGGGATGAAGGCTTATCGCGGACGTGACGGGAAAGTGAGGCTTTTCCGGTGGGATGAGAATGCGAAGAGACTGATTTCTTCAGCTGAGGGGATACACATGGCACCGGTACCCATGGAACTGTTCAGGGAGGTTGTCTTTACAGCTGTCAGGCTTAATGAAAAATTTGTTCCCCCGTATGGCTCGGGCGCTTCGCTGTATGTCAGACCCCTGCTTTATGGCAGCGGTGCTGAGGTGGGCGTTAAGCCGGCATCAGAGTATACTTTTATTGTTTTCGTAACGCCGGTGGGACCCTATTTCAAGGGTGGAGTGAAGCCTGTCAACATGATGATCTGCCGTGATGTCGACCGTGCAGCACCTCTCGGTACAGGCACAATAAAGGTGGGTGGTAACTATGCCGCCAGTCTGAGGGCGATTGTCAGGGCCCGTGACGGAGGGTACGGCAACGCACTATTTCTGGATGCCCGGGAAAAGAAATATATAGATGAATGTGGACCGGCCAACTTCTTCGGGATAAAGAACAATACCTACATTACTCCCAAGTCGTCTTCGATCCTTCCTTCAATAACAAACAAGAGTCTTATCGCGATAGCGGAGAGCATGGGAATAAAGACCGAACGCCGCCAGGTTCCCGTTGAGGAACTCGCTGAGTTCGAGGAGACCGGTGCCTGCGGAACTGCCGCTGTTATCAGCCCGATAGCCAAAATCGTTGACCCCGAAACGGGCAAGGTTTATGAGTATTGCAAGGACGGTAAGCCGGGGCCTGTATCAATGAAGCTTTTCAATAAGCTTGTTGGCATTCAGTATGGGGATGAGCCGGATGAGTTCGGCTGGATGACAGTGGTGGAGGGCTGACCTCTTTTTCATTAAGTTGCTATTCCTTACACCAATCCCGGCAGGTTGTTATCAACCCGTCATTTCCGCTATTCCCCTCATTTCCTTAAAAAATCTCAATGCGGTGGAAGGATTTGGCGGTTTGTATGCTATTTTTGACGCAAAGTTTTAGTAGTGGCGAAAACAACGGGAGGAATATCCAGGTACAGGCTCGGCAGTTCATATGTCACATTGGTTGTAAGTGTCTCCCTGGTACTCTTTTTGTTGGGCATTCTGGGAATGGTGCTGATCAATGCCCGGCAGCTGTCTGACTATTTCAGGGAGAGTCTCACGTTCACAATCATGCTGAAGGATGATGCACGTGAGGCTGATATCAGGATGTTGCAGAAGGAACTCGATGCCAGACCGTACGTCAAGCAGACTGAATATGTGTCTAAGGATGAGGCTGC
>CAZHAI010000192.1:0-4721 GCA_964530645.1 uncultured Rikenella sp.
ATCGTATTCCGCAACGGCCTGAAAAACCTTGAGGTTCTGCCGCCTGCAGAGGTATGGGACAATATCCCGCCGATACCTGTCAGGCATACACGTCTGAGGGTCATCTCAGGCATTGCTGCCGGAGTAGCTGCCCTGGTCTCCCTGACCCTTATGGCTACATGGTATGTCCGCAACAATAATAACCCGGTGATTCTCTCGGAGGTCATTGTCCCGGGTGATGACCTCCAGGATGTGAACCTCGAAATTAATGAGGCATCTCCTGTCACAAAAGCCTCTGATACGCGGGTTATAAGGCTTGTCGCCGAATCTGACCCGGTTGTCCCTGCAGTTGAAGCGCCACAGGCACCTGTGACATATGACCCGGCGGCCCTCCTGGCGTTGGCCGACACCCCGCAGCAGAGGGATATGACCGATGAGAAGGTAATAATTCTCCCGGATGAAATTACAGTGATAAACGCAGGTCGCTTTGCGGGAGCTGATGAGAACCTGATGGCCACCATGGCTGAGGTCAACACGGTACCTGCCGAGCAGCGTTTCCTTGTCGGAGCATCGATGTCGCCTTCAATGAGCTTCTCCCGTTCAGGCCAGAGTCCGAGACTGTCTGAGCTTATTAACAGTGAGAAATCGAGACCAGCTTACTCCACAGGGGTATCAGTGGGCTACAGGATCTCCGACCGTCTTACAATCCAGTCGGGCATAGGGCTGGCATCCATAGGTCAGACAATTAACGATGTAAATGTCTATGCAGGCCTCTCTGACTTCTATGCCGTCAAGAGCAGCTACCTCTACAGTGTCGAAACAGCTTCCGGGTTAATTCTGGCAGGCAATACCGATCTCTACCTCACTGACAGCAAGGACCGGGTATCCACCCTCATACAGGGCAACATGGCGGACCCGTCCAAGTACAAGCTGACCCAGGTCGGTTCCGATATTCAGCAGGTCTTCCGTTACCTTGAACTGCCGGTGATGCTCAGATATAAGCTGATTGACCGTAAATTCGGGCTGAATCTTTCAGGAGGAGTGGCTTACGGACTGCTTGTTGACAATGCGGCATACACCGGAGAGGGCTCTGAACTTATCCGGGTGGGGCACACGGAAGGGGTCAGCATGCATAACCTCAGCAGTCAGCTTGGACTTGGAATGGAGTACAATATCTCGAAAAAGATAACCTTCAACCTCGAGCCTCTTGTAAGGTACTATGTTACCCCTCTCAGCGATATATCGGGCTCTCTTTACAAACCCTACTCACTGGGGTTCTGGTCGGGCTTCTCCTTCAAATTCTGACGTCCCTGATTCTCCCTCTTTATTTGCTTCCCCGTAAGCAATATTTTAGCTAGTTTTGCAGTTTCAAAATGAGATTGCCATAACATGAAAATAACTACAGGGAAGGCAGCAATAGCCATAATGTTTTTACTAAGCGCCGGTTTCGTCTTTACACTTCTTGTGTCAGCAAAAAATCAGCAACAGGAGATGCCTGAATATGAGGAGAGTATGCCATTGGCTGCATCCTGGGCAATCCCTGAGAACGTCGCTTTTGCGGGCGAGACAATGCCGCTGCAGAACTTCGACACCCGCGAGAGCCTTGACCGTGAGCTTAATGCCACAGCCTACAGGCACGGTTCCACCCTCCTTACAATCAAGCGGGCCGGACGTTATTTCCCCGAGATTGAAAAGATACTGAAAGAATACGAAATACCTGACGATTTCAAGTACCTGGCATGTGCAGAGAGTGATCTGAGCAATGCTGTCTCTCCTGCCGGTGCCACAGGCTTCTGGCAAATCATGGAAGCAACGGGCAAGGAGTCCGGGATGATCATAAACAAGGAGGTTGACGAACGGTATGATCTTGATAAATCGACCCGGTTTGCCTGCAAGTACTTCCGGAAGGCATATGAAAAGTACGGCAACTGGACAATGGCGGCAGCGTCATACAACAACGGCTTCAGCGGCCTTAATGAACAGGTTGATATACAGAAGGAAACCAACTACTACGACCTGCTTCTCAATGAAGAGACCGCCCGGTACCTCTTCCGAATCGTTGCGCTGAAACTTGTTATGACAGAACCTGCCAGATACGGTTTCAACATCAGGGCTGATGAGATGTACAAGCCGGTCCCATACCGTGAGGTTAGCGTTGACACCACAGTAACCAGTTTTGAACAATTTGCAAGGCAGCACGACACGAATTACAAGATCCTGAAATACCTGAATCCATGGCTGCGGAAGCCATTCCTGACAAACAGCGAAGGGCGTGATTACATTATCAGGGTGCCTGAGAAGGACGCGAGGATAAAAGCCGGCCTGTAGTCGCTCCTTATGTCAGAACAACGTGATGAGATAAGAGTATATGGAGCGAGGGTGCATAACCTCCGCAACATCAGTCTTACGCTTCCGCGAAACAAACTGGTTGTAATCACCGGACTGAGCGGCAGCGGGAAATCATCTCTTGCATTCGATACAATTTATGCCGAGGGACAGCGACGTTATATGGAGACGCTGTCAGCATATGCCCGCCAGTTCCTGGGGGGAATGCAGAGGCCTGACGTTGATCGCATTACCGGCCTGAGCCCTGTCATATCAATAGAACAAAAGACAACAAACAAGAATCCACGTTCAACCGTCGGAACAATCACGGAGATATATGACTTTCTGAGGCTGCTCTATGCACGGGCTGCCGATGCCTTCTCGTATGAGTCGGGTGAAAAGATGGTCAGGTATACGGATGAACAGATCCTGGAGCTTGTAGCGGAGCGGTATGACAAGCGGAAGGTGTTCATACTTGCGCCTCTTATCAAGGGCAGGAAGGGACATTACAAGGAGCTCTTCGAGCAGCTCAGGCGGAAGGGTTTCCTGTATGCCCGGATCAATGACGAAATAAAGGAGATCACTCCGGGTCTGAAGCTCGACAGGTACAAGGTGCACTTCATCGACCTTGTGATCGACAAGTTCCAGGTGGGCCAGGTCACAGAAAAGAGGCTTCACGATGCAGTACTCCTGGCGCTCGACCAGGGCGACGGCATTATGACACTGCTGGATGCGGATGAGAACTCCGTCCGGTACTTCAGCCGCCACCTGATGTGTCCGGTGACAGGCATCTCCTACAACGAGCCGGCGCCACACACCTTCTCCTTCAACTCGCCGCAGGGCGCATGTCCGAAATGTAACGGGCTGGGTGAGATCTCGGAGGTGGATATAAGCCGTATGATGCCAGATTCCTCGCTCAGCATACGCAAGGGAGGGATAGAGCCTCTCGGCAAATACCGCAACATCTGGATTTTCTGGATGATAGAGGCGCTCGGTGAGAAATATGGCTTCACCGTTGACACCCCTGTGTGTGAAATCCCTGAGGAGGCGCTTAACAAGATATTCTTCGGTTCCGATGAGGTTCTGAAACTGTCAAATACCCCGCTGGGGGTTACATCCAACTACTTCATGACCTTCGAAGGGGTGGTTAACTATGTAGGTAACCAGGAGGCTGTTGGCGCCCGCAACACCAGCGCCAAAAGCCGTGAGCAGTATATCCAGTACCATGTCTGCCCGGAGTGTAACGGCATGAGGCTTAAAAAAGAGTCACTGTGGTTCCGCATCGGGGGTAAGAACATCGGTGAGCTCGCTGAGATGGATCTGACTGAATTAAGGGATTACCTTGAGAATGTCATTGATAACATGTCGGACAGGCAGAAAAAAATAGCTTCAGAAGTACTCAAGGAAATTCGCTCGCGGCTCGGGTTTCTGCTTGACGTGGGGCTCGATTACCTGTCGTTGAACCGCGGAGCCCGAACCCTTTCCGGAGGCGAGAGCCAGCGCATCAGACTGGCAACGCAGATAGGATCGAAGCTTGTCAACGTGCTTTATATCCTGGATGAGCCAAGCATCGGGTTGCACCAGCGCGACAACCGCAGGCTGATAGAGGCTCTGCGCAACCTCCGCGATGCAGGCAACTCGGTCATAGTGGTAGAGCACGACCGCGATATGATCCTCGGCGCTGACCATATAATTGACATCGGGCCGGGTGCGGGTGTGCACGGAGGATTGATAGTCGCCGAAGGCACCCCTGAAGAGATACTGAAAGCTGACACCCTCACTGCTGCATACCTGAACGGTGCAAAAACGATAGATGTTCCGAAGCAGAGGAGGGAGGGTAACGGTAAATACCTGACAATAAGCGGGGCTGCCGGCAATAACCTGAAGGGCGTCACAATGAAGGTGCCGCTTGGGACTTTCATCTGCATCACCGGCGTCTCAGGCAGCGGCAAGTCGTCTCTGATCAACCAGACCCTCCACCCGGCCCTTGCAAAGAAGCTGCAAGGTGCGGGCAGGACTCCTCTGCCGTATGAGTCCATCGAGGGGCTGGAGAACATCGACAAGGTTATAGAGGTTGACCAGGCGCCCATAGGCCGAACTCCCAGGTCGAATCCGGCAACATATACCGGTGTCTTCACTGAGATCCGCAACCTCTTCGCGATGACGCCTGACGCGAAAGTCAGGGGATTCGGCCCGGGACGTTTCTCGTTCAATATCAAGGGCGGCAGGTGCGAGGGATGCGAGGGGGCAGGGGTGAAGACAATAGAGATGAATTTCCTGCCGGATGTGTACGTGATGTGCCCCGACTGCGGGGGAAAACGCTACAACAGGGAGACCCTCGAGGTGAAGTTCAAGGGAAGGTCAATCAATGATGTCCTCGAGATGACAATCAATGATTCAGTGGAGTTCTTCAAGGG
>CAZHAI010000193.1:0-4716 GCA_964530645.1 uncultured Rikenella sp.
GGTATATATGGAGGAGATACTGGGAAGGGGAACGAGGTATGCAGCCTTCTGGTGGTCACCCGATGCCGGGAAAATTGCCTATCTGCATACTGATGACAATCCTGTGCCGCTTTATTATCTCAATGCGCTTGAGGACAGTGACGGAGTTCACGGCAGGCTCGAGATCACACCTTACCCCAAGCCGGGTGACCCCAACCCGGTTGTCAAAATGGGTGTTGTTGATCTTTCAAGCGGCAGGACTACATGGGTAAAGACTGATGAAAAAACTGACCAGTACATTGCATGGCCCTCATGGACCCCTGACAGCAGGAAGCTGATGGTGCAGGTCCTTAACCGTGACCAGAATGACATGCGGTTTATCCTTGCCGATGTGTCAACAGGAGACTTCACCGAAGCATACCGCGAGACCAGGCCCACCTGGGTGGATTTCTTCGAGGATATCCACGTTATGGCCGACGGCAGCGGTTTCATCGTAAGGAGCTACAGGGATGACTGGTACAATCTCTATTATTATGGTTGGGACGGTAACATGATATCAAAGATCACCGACTTCGACTGGAAAGTGACCGGAATCGTCAGGGTGGATGAAACGCGAAAGGAGGTTTATTTCTCAGGCACCGGTCCTGATCCGCTTGGCAGCCATCTTTACAGGGTCAAGCTTGACGGAACGAAGTTGTTGCAGGTCACATCGGGAGAGGGCTCACATTCAGCCTCAGTATCACCTGGCGGATCGTATTTTCTTGACACATGGAGCAGCATAAACAACCCCGGAGGCATTGATCTCATCGACCGGAAGGGAAAGATGGTCAGGAATATCCACCGTGAGGAAGTCGTACCCTTTGACCCTGCAAAACAACAGAAGTACGAGCTTGTAAAAATCAAGACATCGGATGGCCTGTTTGATATGCCGGCCATGATAACTTATCCGGTCAATTTTGACCCTTCGAAGAAACACCCTGTTGTTTTCACAATTTACGGTGGACCTGATGCAGGCAGCATTCGCAACCGCTGGCAGAGCCCCCAGCCACGCTGGTATGCCGAAAACGGCATCGTCACAATCAATGTTGACCACCGCGGTTCGGGCACTTTCGGGAAGAAGGGACTGGATTATGTCCACAGGTGCCTTGGCAAATGGGAGATTTCTGACTACGCAGATGCTGTGAAGTGGCTTCGTCAGCAACCATGGGCCGATGCAGCAAGGATGGGTATGACAGGAGGATCGTACGGCGGTTACGTGACCTGCATGGCCCTGACAGCAGGTGCGGATTACTGGACCCATGGAATCGCCGATTATTCGGTTACCGACTGGCGTCTGTATGACAATGTATACACCGAGCGATTTATGGACACTCCCGAATCCAACCCCGAAGGTTACAAAACAGGCTCTGCAATCACTCACGCTGCATCACTTAAGGGAAAACTGCTGATACGTCACGGTGACATGGATGACAACGTTCACCTTCAGAACACAATCTGGCTGGTGACAACACTTCAGGATCTCAACAAACCGTTTGAGATGATGATCTATCCGGGTGAGCGTCACGGATGGGGCGGACCCAAGCGCGTCTTCATGACCAATGAGACCAACACCTTCTGGATGAAACACTTCTTTGGCAGTGACACAGAATAAAACAAAAGTTATGGCACCCGGTATCCACATGAAGAGGCTCGCGGAGGTGCGTGCCCTTATGAAGCGTAAGAAGCTTGACGCTCTTATTGTTCCTTCGTCTGATCCTCATCTCGGCGAGTATGTTCCGGATCACTGGAGGGTTATCAGGTGGCTTACCGGCTTCACAGGATCTGCAGGGACGGTTGTTATCACCCGGACCTTCGCCGGATTGTGGACTGACAGCCGATATTTCATCCAGGCTGAGGAACAGCTGGCAGGATCAGGATTTGAACTGGTTAAACTAAAGATTCCCCATACCCCGGAACATATCGACTGGCTCAGGGAAAAGTCGCGCAAAGACTGGAAGATCGGAGTGGACGGCAGACTCATCTCTGTTCTGCAGATGAGGCTTCTCAAAGCTGCCATGGCCTCTGCCAGTACAAGGGTGGATTTCAGGTCTGACCTGATTACTCCTCTCTGGAAGGACCGGCCGGCACTCCCCTCCGCAGAGGCTTATGAGCTGGATGAAAAATATGCCGGTCTCCCGAGGAGGGAAAAGCTGGCACAGGTCAGGCAGAAAATGTCCGGGTTAAAGGCAGACTATCAGCTTCTTACGTCCGTCGACGACATTATGTGGCTGCTGAATATCAGGGGCGGTGATGTAAAATACTGCCCTTTACTCCTTTCGTATGCACTTGTCGGACCGGACCAGGTGATCCTCCACGCTGAAGAGGACAAGATACCAGGTGCACTAAGGGCCTCACTTGACAGGGATGGGGTAGTTCTTCTGCCTTATGACACGGTGACCTCGGTCCTCAGCCACCTGGAGGAGGGATCCTCACTCATGCTCTCACCCGGGACGACGCCGGCATCACTTTACAGGTCAGTTGGCCGGAAGATCAGAATTATTGAGGATCTGAGCATCCCCACCCGGATGAAGGCAGTCAAGAACGGTACCGAGCTGAAGAATCTGAGTGATGTGATGGTTCAGGACGGTGTGGTTCTTACACGGTTTTTCCATTGGCTGGAGGAGGAGTTGAAAGCAGGTCAGGTGACTGAGATCTCAGCGGCTGCGATGATAGATGCAATGCGAAGTGAGCAGGAGGGATGCACCGGGCCGTCATTCAGTACGATTGCCGCTTTCAATGCACATGCCGCACTACCGCACTATGTCCCAGACCAGTCTTCGGACGTGAAGCTTGGAAAGAATGGGATATTCCTGCTCGATTCCGGTGGCCAGTATTACGGGGGGACGACTGACATCACAAGGACAATTGCGCTGGGTAAGCCTGATGCTCAGATGAAGAGGGATTTCACCCTTGCTCTAAGGGGTACAATTGGCCTCGCCATGGCCCGCTTCCCTCGAGGTACAAAAGGGTACCAGCTCGACATACTGGCACGAAAACCGTTGTGGGATAACCTGATGAATTACGGTCACGGGACAGGGCACGGTGTGGGCAGCTTCCTGAATGTGCACGAAGGACCGCAGGCAATTGGCACAGGTGCTACGGGTGATCTCAAGACCAGCATCGATCCGGGCATGGTTATTTCCGACGAGCCTGCCTTCTACAGGCCCGGGCAGTACGGGTTCAGGACTGAAAACCTGCTTGTATGCCGCGAAGAATCGGAGACCGAATACGGCAGCTTTCTCTCCTTTGAGACGGTGACGCTGTGCTATATTGACCAGTCACTCATTGATATCCCTCTCCTGGATGATCAGGAGCTGAAATGGCTGAACGATTATCACGGGAGGGTGTACGGGTCACTGAGTAAGCACCTCGAACCGCCATTGAGAAGCTGGCTCAGGGAAAAGACAAAACCTATGAAAAGAGTCGGGAAAAGTAAAACCAGATAGTTGATTGCAGATATGAGAACCGGAATTTTGTTTTTATGGCTTGCAGCACTCCTGGCGGCAGGTTGCGCAGAAAAGAGTATGACCCTTGAGGAGCGGCTGGCCACACTGCCGGCTGACACACTCTTCAGGATTGAGGCAGACTCGGTTTTCAGCGAGGCATGGGAGATAAGGCTCAGGCAGCCTGTGGATCACAGGAATCCTGACGGACCGCAGTTCACCCAGCAGGTGTTTCTTTATTTCAGGGGATCTGAAGAGCCTGTTGTTGTTGAGACAGAGGGTTACGGCGCCAGGGGAGGAAGGAACGAGCTGGCCTCTGTTATGCAGGCCAACCTGATCAGGATTGAGCACAGGTATTTCGAGGAGTCGACGCCCGACTCGGCCGGATGGGAGTATCTAACCACCTGGCAGGCTGCAACGGATCATCACAGGATAATTGAACTCTTCAAACCGGTCTTCAGTGGTAAATGGGCCACCACCGGCATCAGTAAAGGGGGTCAGACTGTCATGTTTCACAGGTACTATTACCCTGATGATGTGGATGTAAGTGTTCCATATGTGGCTCCGCTTAACTTCGGGCCTGAGGATGAGAGGATGGAGCCCTTTCTCGATAATGTAGGAACGGCAGAGTGCCGTGAGAGGGTCTTCCTTTTCCAGAAGATGGCGCTTGAGAAATTTGACAGACTCTACCCGATGTTCCTCAAGTTCGCGGAGGCGAGAGGCTGGACCTTCACAAGGGTGGGAGGGCCTGAGACAGCCTATGAGATGACGGTGCTTGAATATGAATTTGCGTTCTGGCAGTGGGGAACCGTGTCATGCGACTCCATTCCGCTCGGGGGTGACGATGAAAAAGTGTTCCGTCACCTGGTTGCAGTAGGTGATCCGCGCTATTTTGCTGATCAGGGGCTTGCCTATTTCGAACCCTTCTTCTACCAGGCGATGACAGAGATCGGTTATTACGGCTATGATTTCGACAAATTCGGGGCGCTTCTGAAATATGCCCGCAACGGCGAAACGCCTGAGTTTCTCTTCTCGGCACCGGCAGGGCCTGATTATGTTTACGACTTTGATTTCGGACGCAAGGTGGATAAGTTCATAAAAAATGATGCAGAGAATTTTATCTTTCTCTATGGCGAAAATGACCCATGGTCGGCTTCTGGAGCGGACCCCGGAGACAATGAGAAATGTCTTAAGATTGTCAGAAAGGACGGCTCTCACCGCACCCGGATCATGAATCTGCCCGATGACCAGAAGG
>CAZHAI010000194.1:0-4703 GCA_964530645.1 uncultured Rikenella sp.
GGTCAAAGGTGAAAACAATGTACGGCAAAGCCATTGAAGAGCAGTGCCGCAGCCTTCTCAACTGGTTTGGCATTGAGAACGCCAGACTCTCGGTTAATGACTCCGGCGCCCTTCCATTCGTCATTGCTGCAAGGATCGAGGCTGCGGTAAAAGCCCTCACCGGCACAGCCAGATCATTCATCCCGGAGATGATCAGCGAGAATACCTATCAGTCTTCACGTGACAGGTTCAGGTTCTCAAGACTATATCTGCCGGGCAACAGCCCGGGTATGTTCCTGAATGCAGGACTCCATTCGCCTGACGGTGTCATTCTTGACCTTGAGGACTCAGTTGCCCCCGACAGGAAGGATGAAGCAAGGATACTGGTCCGCAATACCCTCAGGGCAGTGAATTTCTACGGAGCGGAGAGAATGGTGCGCATCAACCAGGGTCAGCGGGGCCTCGAGGATCTTGATGTTTTAATTCCCCATAACGTTCACCTTGTGCTCATTCCCAAGTGCGAGGATGCTGATACTGTCAGAACTATTGATAAAAGGATCAGGGAGATAAAGCAGAGCGAGGGTCAGGCAGAAACCGTATTCCTGATGCCGATAATCGAGAGCGCCCTCGGGGTGGAAAACGCAAGAGAGATTGCAACTGCTTCCGAATCTGTTGTGGCACTTGCGATAGGCCTGGAGGATTATACAGCCGATCTGGGAGTGCAGCGCACAAAGGAGGGCAGAGAGTCACTCTATGCACGCAACCGCCTGGTTGTGGCTGCCAAGGCCTCAGGCATACAGCCTATTGACTCAGTCTTTTCCGATGTCGGAGACATGGATGGACTGCTGGAAAACGTGTTATCTTCGAAAGGTATGGGCTTCGAGGGCATGGGTTGTATCCATCCCCGCCAGATAGCAGTGATCAGACAGGGCTTTTCTCCTTCGCCGGAGGAGATTGAAAAAGCCAGAAAGATTGTCATCGCCTGGCGTGATGCTCAGGCCAAAGGCCTCGGAGTAGTCTCCCTCGGGACAAAGATGATTGACCCTCCCGTTGTTGCAAGGGCAGAGAAGACAATCACCCTGGCCGTAAGGCTTGGCCTGCTGCCGGAAAACTGGATGGATGAGGAATCAGTTAAAAAATAATGCATACCCGGTCATGAAAACAGTAGAAAACGCAGCCGGCCGCATGGTGCCGGATGAGATAAACGGAAAAGAGGCCGTACCATTCAAGGGTGTCGGCAAACACCGTCCAACCGGGAGAAAATATGCTCCTTCAATCCCTACATGCATAGACTATCCGGAGGATAATAACAAGGTCATCAGTTCGCTCAGGGAGGCACTTGTGCGCTGCGGCCTGAAGGACGGCATGACAATCTCAACACACCACCACCTTCGTGACGGCGACCTTGTGAGTAACCAGATCTTCACAATCGCTTCGGAGATGGGTATCAGGGACCTTGTCTGGCTGCCTTCTGCATCATTTCCATGCAACGACCCTGTAATCCAATACCTTGAGGACGGCACTGTAAATCGCATCGAGGGAAGCATGAACGGCCCGCTGGGCATGTTTGTCTCTGACGGTAAAATGAAGGGCATGGCTGTTCTACGGTCCCATGGCGGACGCGTGCAGGCGATACAGGATGGCGAGGTGAAAATCGATATCGCCGTGCTGGCAGCACCTGCCGCTGACTCCTTCGGAAATGCCAAGGGAACAGGCGGACCCTCTGCAACAGGTGTAATAGGCTACGCCAAACCTGATTATCTCTATGCTGAGAAGGTAATCGTGGTGACGGACAACCTTGTTGACCTTCCATGCTGGCCGATGGAGATAGAGGGGAACTATGTCGACTATGTGGTAGTTGTTGACAAGATTGGTATACCGGAAAAGATTGTTTCAGGAACCACACAGATCACCAAGAGTCCTGACAGGCTGCTGATTGCAGAGCTGACAGCATCATTCCTTGAAAAATCAGGACTGCTTCGCAACGGCGCAACAATGCAGGCAGGTGCAGGCGGAACAAGCCTCGCCATTGCCGTCTTTGTTCACCAGATGCTTAAGAAGAAGGGCTGGAAGTTAAGCTTTGGCTTCGGAGGCAGCACAAAATACATGGTTGACATGCTCGAGGAGGGCCAGATGGGAGCAATACTTGATGCCCAGGCCTTTGACCTCGATTCGGTGAAATCTATCGAAAAGAACCTGAACCATATACCTTACCCGGTTTTCAACGCATACAACTACCACTCGAAGGGCAACCTGACAACCATGATGGACATCATGATACTGGGAGCCACTGAGATAGATACAAACTTCAACGGCAACGTCGTCACCCACTCAGACGGCCTGCTGCTGCACGGTATCGGCGGATGGCAGAACTGCCTCCACGCCCGTAACGTGATAATACCCGTCCCTCTGTTCCGTGACAGAATACCGGTGATTGTTGACCGGGTGACAACGCTGTGCGGGCCCGGCGAGCTCATTGATGTGATAATTACAGAGAGAGGTATCGCCATCAATCCCCGTCGCGAGGATCTGATTGAAGCTGTCCGCGGCAAGGGACTGCCGCTTGTGACAATTGAGGAGCTGAAGGAGACTGCAGAAAAAATCTGCGGTAAGCCGGAGAAGGCAGCCTTTGACGATAGAGTTGTAGCTGCCATCAAATGGGTTGACGGAACGGTCATTGATGCAGTACGCAAAGTGAAAAGATAAACTACTGGCTATGGAGATGAAAAGATACAGGTGTCCGGTGTGCGGATACATCTATGACCCGGCCACGGGTGACCCGCATAACGATGTCGTACCGGGAACCGAATTTGAAGATTTGCCCTCTGGCTGGGCCTGCCCGGTGTGCGGCGCACCACCGGATGAGTTCGAAGAATACAGCTAGTCTTCTTCAGGGATGTGTCTCAGAACATCAATCAGCAGATCCCAGAACATCTGAACCGTCTCTATCTCGATCCGCTCCTCGGGAGTATGGGCACCTTTGATTGTGGGACCGAATGATATCATGTCTATTCCCTTGTATTTCTCCAGGATAAGTCCGCACTCAAGCCCTGCATGAATTGCCTTCACCTGCGGCACTTTGCCGAAGAGCTTGCGGTATGATTCGATCATAAGTCTCAGTATCGCTGAGTTCATGTTTGGCTGCCAGCCCGGGTAACCGTCGGAATGCGTCACCCTGGCACCGGCAAGGTCGAAACTGGTCTCGGCCTTCATGGCTGCGTAGCGCTTTGCTTCCTCTGAAGAGCTCCTCTGGGTGGTGACGACATGGATCATCTTGTCATCGGTGAACCTGATTGTGGCAAGGTTGCTTGAAGTTTCAACCAGGTCCGGTATCTCCTTTGACCACCCGAGCACGCCGTGAGGCACAATGCTCAGCGCCCCCAAGAGCCGGTGCTGTGTTCCGCCGTCTATTACTATCTCCGGGACATCAGCCGGGACTGCTGACACTTTAAGGTCAGGCTCAAGTGCACCGTACTCTTCCCTGACAAGAGTATGATATGAAGCAGTGTCAGCAAGTATCTTTTCTTCATGTGCGGGATTGAAAGTCACTGTCACGAAGGCCTCCCTCGGGATTGCATTCCGCAGGTTGCCGCCGGAAAAATTACTTATTCTGATGTCATATTTCCTCTCAAGGTCCTGCAACAGGCTCGAAATGATCTTGATTGAATTGCCGTAACCCTTGTGAATCTCATCGCCTGAGTGACCCCCGTGGAGGCCGGTGACGGATATGTTCATCGCCCTGTGCCCCGAGCTGACCTTTTCTGCAGTGTAGGGGAGAAGTGCCTGGGTATCAATGCCACCGGCACAGCCGATGAAAAGGATCCCCTCATCTTCAGAATCGAGGTTCAGTAAAATGCGCCCTTTGAAGAAATCCGGTTTCAAATTAATTGCCCCGGTCATGCCTGACTCCTCATCAACTGTGAAGAGACACTCAATCCGTCCGCAATGCAGGTAAGGATCGGTTAGTATCGCCATCTGTGCCGCAATGCCTATTCCGTCATCAGCGCCCAGGGTTGTACCGCTGGCAGTCACCCACTTGCCGTCAACCACCGGAATAATCGGGTCTTCCTCCCAGTTGTGCGGGTGAGAGGCATTCTTTTCACCCACCATGTCAAGATGGCTCTGCAAAACGACTGTCTTTACCTTCTCCTTGCCCGGAGCAGGTTCTCTTATGATCAGAATGTTTCCTACGCTGTCTTCCCTGGCCTCAAGGTTGTGCTTCTGTGCAAAATCAATAAGGTATGCCCTGATCCTTCCTTCATTCTTTGAGAGTCTCGGTATCCTGCTTATCTCCTCAAAATAATTCCAGACCTTCCTCGGCTTCATCTCCCCCAATTCACCCATGCTTATATATTTACAGATGTGTTTTATAGCTCAGGCGGCAAATATAGTTTTTTTCCATTGCAACGATAATGAATTTTACCTGCTGAAACTCTTTTTTTTAACACAACAAAAACTATATTTTTACGGGAGAAGAAAAAACAAGGATTAAATATAAAAACTATGGCAAAACGTAAAATTGTGGCCCTGCCGGGAGACGGCATCGGCGTCGTTGTTCTGAAACAGGCAATCCGCGTCCTCGATGCGGCCGGGTTCGAGGCTGAATATCTCTACGGTGATATCGGCTGGGATTTCTGGTGCCGCGAAGGCAATCCTCTTCCGCAGCGAACCATTGACCTGATTGCAGAGCACAAGATAGCTTTGTTTGGTGCAATCACATCCAA
>CAZHAI010000195.1:0-4668 GCA_964530645.1 uncultured Rikenella sp.
TGTCAATTGCCTCTGAGACAAACGGATAGTATATCACCCTTCCGGTCAGTTCCGTAAGCAGAGGATACCGGCCGTCCTTCCTGTTCCTGAAGAATCCGATTATCCTTCTGACTGTATCAAGGGAGCCCCTCAGGGCCACCACCTCCTCCACATCGGGAAAAGTGCCTTCGACGCGCAGCTTCTCGAGGGTAGTGTAGGGATCGTTGTAATTATCGGAGGGGAACTGTTCGCCGTTTGCGAGAATCTGCTGGAACTCAGCGGTAAGGGCCAGCCGGTCTCTTACCTCGCCTGGTGCAAAGGCCACGTGCATGGCTTCAACCTTTCTGATGCCGGCCGGGCTGAGACAGTTGCCGCTCAGTTGTTCCCTGATGCGGTCAAAGCCAATTTTGAGTTCATATGTATCCGGATAGATCATCTGATGGTCACCTCAGCACAAAAGTAAAGTTAATTAATGTTAATGCCGCACGGCCGTAAAATTTATGCCCCTATATTTATTCAATATATCCACAAAAAACATGAAAATCCGTTACTTAAGTTCCAGGATGTTGCTTATTGCAGCGCTCCTGTTTGCTATGGTCATGCCGGTTTCCTCCCAGGAGGCTTCCGTTGCCACTGACCTTGAAATGGCTTACAAGATCAGGCAGGAAGGTCAGCGAAACTCTGACATTGAGACGCTTGCCTATATCATGACTGATCTTGCAGGACCCCGGTTAACCGGCTCAGCCGGCATTGAAAGGGCCAATGAGATCGCAAGGGCGAAACTTGCCGAATACGGTCTCTCGAACGTGCGCATTGAGCAAGTCACCGAGTTCAGTCGCGGTGGATGGGACTATACAAAGGCTTATGCAGCCATGACCCTCCCCTACTACAACAACTTCTCCGTCACCCCTGTTGCATGGACGGCAGGAACCAGCGGCCTAATAAAGGGCGAAGTGGTTCTTGTTGATATCAAGACGGTTGAAGACATTGAGAAGTACCGTGGCAAGCTAAAGGGCAAGATCATTATGGCTCCCACGACAACACCGTACGAGGTCAGCTTTGAGCCGCTTGCAAGCAGGCTCACAGATGAGGAGCTGGAGAACCTTGCAATGGCTGATGCAGGCGCCAGGCCATCGCGCAGGGTTGTAGGCGACTATATGGCGATGCGCGAGTTGCGCACCAAGATCACCGAGTTCATCAAGGGTGAGGAGATACTGATGTCTATCAGCCAGGGAAGTGCTTTCAACATTCCCAGGTCGACCGGAGCACAGTATGACGGCAAGGGCACCCCTCCGACGACCGAGATAAACATCCCAATGGAGGCCTACGGCCGGATGGAAAGAATGCTAAAAAACGGTGAGAAGGTTGAGATGGAAGCCGAGATCAAGGCAGAATTCACAACCGGCAAGAGCGTCTATAATGTGATTGCTGAAATTCCCGGCACTGACCCGAAACTGAAGGACCAGGTAGTCCTTCTCGGAGGGCACATAGATTCCTGGCATGGCGGCACAGGTGCTGCAGATAACGCCTCTGGATGCATTGTCATGATGGAGGCTCTCCGTATTTTGAAGGCTCTTGACGCCAAACCTCGCAGGACTATCCGCGTGGCTCTCTGGGGAGGTGAAGAGCAGGGACTTTACGGTTCAAGGGGATATGTCACCAATTACCTTTATGACAGGGAGAAGAGTGAGAAGAAGCCCGGGTTTGACAAGTTCTCGGTCTATTTCAACATGGACAACGGTACTGGCCGTTACCGCGGCATTTACCTGCAGGAGAATATGCTTGCACGGCCGCTGTTCGAGAAGTGGATGGAACCTGTCAAAGATATGGGATTCAACACTATAACCAACAGGAACACCGGCGGCACGGATCACCAGAGCTTTGACGGTGCCGGCCTGCCGGGATTCCAGTTCATCCAGGACGAGATCGAGTACGGTCGCGGGTATCACACGCTTGCCGACACAAGAGAGCGCCTTCTGGTCCCGGATCTGAGGCATAATGCTATTATCACAGCATGGCTGGCATGGAATGCAGCAATGAATGATCAGCTGGTTCCCCGCAAGCCTGAAATGAAGTCGACACAACAAAGATCACCCTACGGGTTCTGATTTTCAGGCCAGCCGTTCGGGGATCCCGGAAGCCGGTACACAACAAGGGTCCCGGGTGATACCGGGACCAGTCTGAAAAAGAACCACGGTTAAGGTTACAGAAGCATACTGTTTTTCTATTCTGTTTGTAACAGCAGAGGCTGACCCGTTAAAAGGTCAGCCTCTCTTATTTCAGCCTGTCGGGATCTGCCTGGCAATGATTCGACGGATCCCGCTATTATGCCACCGTGAATGCCGGCGGGCAACGTCAGGCCATGTCCTGTATTTTATTCCTTAATTCCTTCAAGGTCAAATATGAATGCATATTCAAGTGCAGTGGTCTTCAACCTCTCGAACCTGCCCGATGCGCCGCCGTGACCTGCAGTCATGTTGACATCCATGATAAGAATATTGTCATCTGTCTTCATCTCACGCAGTTTTGCAACCCACTTGGCGGGCTCCCAGTATTGCACCTGGGAATCCCAGTAGCCGGTAGTTACAAGCATGTTGGGATAGGCCTGGGCCTTCACCTGGTCATACGGAGAATAGGAGAGCATATAGTCATAGTACTCCTGCTTGCGCGGATCACCCCACTCGTCCCATTCAAAGGTGGTGAGGGGAATTGTGGCGTCAAGCATTGTGCTCACCACGTCAACAAATGGTACAGCGGCAATGACACCGTTGTAGAGCTGTGGCTCCATGTTAACTATGGCGCCCATCAGGAGGCCGCCGGCGCTTCCGCCCATTGCATAGAGATGATCAGCGGAGGTGTATTTCTCATTTATCAGGAACCGTGCACAGTCGTTGAAATCAGTGAAGGTGTTGATCTTCTTGAGCAGTTTGCCGTCCTCGTACCACTGCCGACCCATCTCGCTGCCACCACGGATGTGGGCTAGAGCGTAAACGAAGCCGCGATCGAGAAGGCTGATTATTGACGAGCGGAATGAGGGATTTGTAGAACTGCCGTATGAGCCATAGGAATAAAGCAGCATCGGTGCATTACCATCCTGCACGAAGCCTTTGCGGTACACCAGGGATACAGGCACCTGAGTTCCGTCACCGGCGGTAGCCCAGAGGCGTTTCGACTCATAATTGTCACTGTCAAAACCACCCAGGACGCTGTCCTGCTTAAGAAGCGTCTTTGTCTTGGCTGCCATGTCATAGTCGAAGACGGAGTTTGGAGTGGTCAGTGATGAGTAGCTGTAACGGAGAAGGGTTGTGCCAGCATTCGGATTGATACTGATACCGGCGGTGTATGTCTCTTCACCGAAATCAAGGAAATGCTCTGAACCGTCAGCAAGTCCGATGATGCGAAGGTTAGTCAGCCCCTTGATTCTTTCTTCGGCAACGAGGTAATTATCAAAGATCTCGGAGTTTTCAAGCAGCACATCAGAACGGTGGGGTATGACTTCTGTCCAGTTGTCCTTACCAATCTTATTTTCAGCGCATTTCATGAGTTTGAAGTTCTTGGCGCCGTCAGCATTGGTCATGATATAGAACTGCCCGTTAAGGTGTTCTACAGAGTAAAGACGGTCAACTGTGCGGGGCTCAAAGAGAATCACATTACCGTCGGGCTTGTCTGTCTCAATCAGCCGAACCTCTGTTGTGAGGGTCTGGCCTGAGGTTATTGTTATGTACTTTTTGCTCTTTGTCTTGCCAAGCTGGACCGAGAAGGTTTCATCCGTCTCATCGAATACCACCTTATCCTCGGAGACGGGAGTACCCAGTACATGCTTCATTATGACGGCTGCCCTGAGGGTCTCGGGATCCTTTTTGACATAGAAAAGGGTCTTGTTATCAGCTGCCCAAACGCCCTGGCTGGTTGTGTTGGATATCTCGTCAGGGAGGAGCTGACCTGTGTTCATATCCTTTATATAGATTGTATACTGCCTGCGGCTCACATGGTCAACACCGTAGGCCAGGAGGTTGTTGTCAGGGGAGACGGACCCTCCTCCGACACTGGTGAATTCATGTCCTTCAGCCAGAAGGTTGACATCAAGCATTACCTCAGGCGTTTCTGTACCATCTTTTCTTCTGTAAGATACCGGGTATTCCTTACCAGGGAAGTATTTTGTGTGATACCAGTAACCGTTGTCCAGGTAAGGTACGGTTTCGTCGTCCTCCTTGATGCGGCCTTTCAGTTCTTCAAAGAGTGCAGCCTGGAAGGTCTCTGTGTGTTTCATTACCGCATCGGCGTAATCGTTCTCGCCGTTGAGAAAGGCAAGAACCTTAACAGTCTGTGAATCCGGTGTTTCAGCGTTCTTCTGTTCATCGCTGAGGCGCATCCAGAAGTAGTTGTCAACGCGTTCGTTGCCGTTGCTTTCAACAACGTACGGGATTTTTTCAGCCACAGGTGGCTGGGGATTTTTGCCGCAGGATGTGACCGTAAGGGCCACGGCGGCGGTGAGGAGTAGTAAGGTCTGTTTCATAAATGATTTGTTATTAGTATATGTGTTGTTGGTGGTGGTCTGAGGGTCTGGCCGCCTCCGGCGGCTGTCCTGCAGTCTTGCAGTCCTGCTGTCTTGCGGTCAATATCAACTGTAAACTATATATCACTACTGCCTACTGCCTATTGCCTGATCTACAATTCTTTATCCCCTAC
>CAZHAI010000196.1:0-4667 GCA_964530645.1 uncultured Rikenella sp.
TTTCTATTACCTCTTCTCCGCCTGCAACAACCTCCATCTGCGTAGCCTTGGTGATGTCTTCCTCAACTATACCGGCATTGACCGAACCTTCTGCAACAAGGTCAGCCTGACCCTTCGGAACAAAGCTGGTTGCAATAAAGTTTTTGCCTTTGATGTATTTGTTGTACACATCCCAGACATCATCCATCGATACCTTTTTCATCATCTCGAGCTCCTCAAGCATGAAATCAGGCGAGCCGGCAAACTCGTTATACATAGCCAGCAGAAATCCCTTGTACATCACACTGCTCATCTGCAGGTAAAAATTCCTTTCGATCCCTGCCTTTATTCTCTCCAGATCCCTCTCAGTGAATTTTTCTGTCTCGAACTTCTGGAAGGCCTCAAAAATAGCCTTCTCCACATCATTCAGGCTGGTCGAAGGATTGGCAGTCACTCCTATCTGAAGCTGGCCTGCCAGTTCCTGTGCCTGGTTATACACCATTACATTTGATGTAAGTTTTTTCTCTTTCACAAGCACCTTGTAAAGGGGAGAATTCTTGCCGACACCAAGAAGCTGGGCAAGCACATCGAGCGAATAGGCGTCCTTCGTGAACTGCTGGGCTACAGGGTAAACCATCGTATACTGCGGCGCTCTGGCGAAACCGTCCTCGTGAAACAGTTTCTTCGTTTCTGCCAGGGTAACTGTCATTGGCTCCGGATCAGCCAGCTCCTCCCCTGCGGGAATCTCTCCGAAATACTTTTCAATCAGAGCCTTGACCTCTTCCAACTCGTAATCTCCGGATACAACGAGCGTAGCGTTGTTGGGAATATAGAACTTCTTGTGAAATTCCTTCACATCATCAACTGTGGCATTTGCCAGATCCGCCATTTCACCGATCACATCCCAGCTGTAGGGATGACCCTGCGGGTAGAGATTTTTGAGAATCACGTAATCAGTATGCCCGTAAGGTCTGTTGTCAACACCCTGCCGCTTTTCATTCTGCACAACGTTCTGTTGCAGTGCAAAAGACTGAGGGGTGACTGTATTGCGAAGGAATCCCATCCTGTCCGACTCGAGCCACATTGCTGTCTCGAGGGCATTCTTCGGAATTACCTCGAAATAGATCGTCTGGTCGAAGCTGGTACCACCGTTGAGATCACCTCCGGCACCTTCGATATACTTGAAAAACTGATCTTCGCCTACGTTCTCCGAACGCTGGAACATCATATGCTCAAACAGGTGGGCAAACCCGGTTTTGCCGGGAACCTCCCTGGCAGAACCGACATGGTACAGTATCACCAGAGATGCAATCGGATCCGACTTGTCCTCGTTGAGGATGACTGTCAGGCCGTTGTCAAGCTTGTATGTCTCGTATGGGACAGTGAGCTGTGTGGTTTTTTCCTTGCCGCAACCTGCCATCAGCAGAAGGGCGGCAACCATTGAAATTGTTAAGAGTCTTTTCATATTTTTCTAAATTACTGTATCTGGACAGGTTCTCCAAATCCGAGTTTGACAAGTTCCTTCATCTGTGTTGCGGCGTCGCCGGCAACTACATAATACATCTTCATCGGATCAATGTATTTGTTAACCATCGCGTTAACCTCTTCCACGGTCAGTTGCCTCACATAATTTTCCTCCTTCGCAATGTAGTCATCCGGCAATCCGTATGCACTCATCGTGTTCAGCATCCCAAGCAATGCACGCTGTGTCTCGAACTGCAGTGCATTACCCTTGAGCAGGGCGTTCTTCGTGAAATCGACATCGCTCTGCGAAACCCCTGACCTGTAATTGGCCATCAGGTCCCTGAAGATCTCGAGCGATTCGAGAGTGGCCGTAGACCTTACGGCCGAACTGGCAACGAAGGTTCCGTAGTTCTTCATCCCGTTGAGGCTTGTCCTTGCCCCGTAGGTGTAGCCTTTCTCCTCCCTGAGGACCAGGTTGACGTAACCGTTGAATGAGCCGCCAAGCTTGTAGTTGGCAACAAATGCCGGGTACCAGTCCGGATGCCCTCTTGGCACCATTGGTGCTCCGATGAATATATTTGACTGCTTGGCATCAGGCACATTTACGAAGTAGATACCTGGTTTCTCCGGCGCAGGGGCGAAAGCTACCTCCGGCAGCTGCACCTCTTTGGCAGCCCATTTGGTGTTCAGCGATGCAAGGGCCTTCTCAACAGCCGGCTGATCGACAGCGCCCACGACAAGGAAGCGGGCAACGGAAGGCGAAATATACTTTTCATAGTACTCACTGAGCTGCTCCATTGTCATTGCTTGCACGCTCTCAGCTGTGCCTGCAACATCGGTAGCGAAGATGTTCTCTTTACCGAGGACAAGTCCGCTGAGCGCCGTTGATCCGAGATAAGTCGGGTCTATTGAATTCCTTCTCAGGCCGTTGAGTGTGCGGGTCTTTGCCAGTTCAAAGGCGAGGGTGTCCCAGCGGGGCTCAAGCAGCATCTCCTCAACAATGGCAAGGGTCTTCTCAAAATTGCGTGCCAGCGCGTTGACACTCACAGTGATATCTTCAGAGCCGGCCCCGATCCTGATCATTGCTCCGAGCAGGGCAATCTCCTCCTCGAGCTCCTCAGGGGTCTTGTTCTTCGTACCTTCATTGAGCATTATCGCAAGCATGTTGGCAACGCCCGGGGCGCTGATATCATCAAGCATATGCCCGCCGTCAATAACAATATTATACTGAACCAGAGGCACTTCCGTATGCTGAATGCCGTATAGCTTCATGCCGTTTGCAAGAGAGGACTTCCAGACCGGGGGTACGGAAACCGATACATCCGGACCCAGCGGAGGCTGAACTGACCTGTCAAACGAGGTCGGAGTCTTCTGTATCTCTTCGGCTGCGCCGGCTTCAATCTTAACCTCGGTGGCCGTCAGGATGTTCTCCTCTTCTATGCCTGCGTTGACGGAGTTGGCAGCTGCCAGGTCAACCTTGCCCCTTGGAACAAAGCTGGTGGCAACATAATGCTTGCCCTTGAGGTATTTCTCATAGACGTTCTTCACGTCTTCAACGGTGACCGCCATCATTCGCTCCATGTCCTGTTTGTAGAACCCGGGATCGCCGGCGAAGATATCATACTCGGCAAGCCTGAAGGCTTTACCCTGCACTCCGCTGATCATGTTGTAGAAGCTCGTCTCCTGTCCTGCCTTCACCCTCTGAAGGTCCTTCTCGGTGAAACCTTCACTCTCAAATCGTGCAAAAGCCTCAAAAATGGCATCTTCAACTGCCGAAAGAGTTACGCCCGGGTTTGCATTCACGGAGATGACGAAGGTACCTGCAAGCTCCTGGGCCCCATTTCTTGCCATTACATTCGAGGTCAGCTTCTTCTCCTTGACAAGAACATTGTACATCGGCGATTTTTTCCCGCCTGCAAGAATATCTGAAAGGGCAGAAAGCGCATAAGATTCCTGCGAGTATCTCTCGGGTGTCGGGAAGGCCATTGTGTACTGGGCAGCATTCGCGAAGTTGTCCTCGTGGAACAGCTTCTTCGTCTCAGGCAGGGTCACAGGCATCGGGGTAAGTTTCGCCACTTCCGGACCCTTTGGAATTTCGCCAAAGTATTTCTGAACAAGGGCTTTTGCCTCCTCAGTCTCGAAATCGCCTGCGATTGCGAGGGTTGCGTTGTTAGGTATATAGAACCGGCCATGGAACTCTTTCACGTCCTCCACGGTGGCATTGAAGAGATCCTTCATCTCCCCTATTGTGGTCCAGTTGTATGGGTGATCTGCAGGAAACATGGCCCTTGCCATGACTGTGGATGAGTGGCCGTATGGCCTGTTGTCATAGTTCTGGCGCTTTTCGTTCTGCACAACGTTCTGCTGAATGGCAAAAGCTTCCTTCGTGATTGTGTTTGTAAGATAGCCCATGCGGTCTGACTCCATCCAGAGGACCATCTCAAGGGCGTTTTTCGGAACCGTTTCATAATAGTTTGTCCGGTCCTGGTTGGTGGAACCGTTAAGTGTTCCTCCTGCATTCTGTATCATGCTGAAATACTGGTCTTCAGGTACGTTCTCACTCTGCTGGAACATCATATGTTCAAACAGGTGCGCGAAACCGGTCCGGCCGGGAACCTCGCGGTTGGAACCTACATGATAGTAGATAGCAACCGAAACTATCGGGTCTGACTTATCCTGATGGAGGATAACATTCAGCCCGTTATCAAGCTCATACTTCTCAAACGGAAGTGTGAGCTCTTCGCCTGCCTTCTTCTGGCAGGATACAGCTGTAACAAGCAACAGGATCAAAGCTACTTTGAACAAGTTCTTCATGATTTTTTGGAGATTGGGTTAACTGATAGCATAATAATCAGCCAATTTAAAATAAATCCGGTTATGCCGGACCGGCGTTAACATTTCTTCACATTACCCCTGAGAGATAGTTAAACCGGGAGTCCGGAAGCAGGCACTTTTTCAATAAATTTGGGTGAAATAAATCAACCAGTCATGAACCGGCAACTATCAATCATTTCTATCCTACTGTCCCTGAGTCTTTTAATGTGTAAACCCGCCGTCACATCCACTGAGCCCCCGAATGAACCGGGCAAACTTGAGAAGGATGGCAGCTCGATCGTTTTCAGCTATGACGGAACGGAGCTATTGGCCATGGCGACAGATATTCCTGCATCCGCTTTCACTGTCAGGGTACTGAGGGAGGAGCGCGACGGCAAGGTAACTTATGT
>CAZHAI010000197.1:0-4590 GCA_964530645.1 uncultured Rikenella sp.
GGGCCATACTGTTCTGCCCCTGCATACAGACCGTCACGGGAAGGAATACCGCGGTGTTGCTGCAACGGATGAATTCAGGCCGCCGGTGGAGCTGGTCCGCTTCTTCACGCCTTTCGGGGTGAGAAATTTCAATGACAGGCGGACTGTGCCGGGACTGACATGGCATGACTCAGCTTTCTACAAGCAGGACATTACCCATTACCTGCCTCTTCTCAGGGGAGAGATCTGGATTGGAGCCTTCATCGGCAACTACGACAGGGGAGGACACAGGCTCTCGCTGAGGCTTAAATACTATCCGGAAACGAGGGACCTGGAACCACGTGAATCCTCTAACCAGTGGATCTCTTCGGTTTTCAATACTTTGCCAATAATGGAGATGGCAGGACAGCAATACGGCACAATGTTCGACGGGGATACCCTCACTGTGAGCGTCAATATACCTGAAGGATTAAAATCGCTGAAGATGCACTTCATCACAACGGGCCACGGCGGCTGGGGCGGAGGCGATGAGTTCAACCAGAAAATGAATGAGCTCCTTGTTGACGGCAGGAGAGTATGGTCATATATTCCCTGGAGAAGCGACTGCGGGACATACCGAAATTACAATCCGGCCTCCGGAAACTTCTGGAACGGGCTTTCATCCTCCGACTATTCAAGGTCGGGATGGTGTCCGGGATCGCTGTCCGAGCCGCTCATTATACCGCTTGAGGGACTGGCTCCCGGAAGGCACACATTCAGTGTAACTGTTCCCCTGGGTAAACCGGAGGGAGGGAGTTTCTCACACTGGAATATCAGCGGAGTGCTGACGGGCACTTACTGATCAGTAGGTGCGGGTCATAGTCTGAGGTACGGTCACTATGAAGTCCGCCACACCCTTGTTCTCTTCTGCGAGACTGCTGATGTCATCCTGCAGGACAGTTGTGATGGTGGCCACCTTTATGTCGGGACGGTAGATCCTGAGGTAGTGAATTATTCCCTGGTAGTTGTCAGAGTGGTATGCGCCGTTATAATGAATGAATTTCTTCCCTTCGCCGAGATTTGCAGCGATGAAGTGAGCCATAGTAGCATCCTTTATTGCCTGCGCTTTGGGGAAGTTCAGGTTTGGCTTGCCTCCCATGCCAGGCATGCCAGGCATTGAAAGCATATCCTTGTAGCACTTCAGTTCAGGGTCATATGAGACCGGCAGAGGTGCAATGTATGTTTTTGCTTCCGGTGACAGGCTGTCCAGGACCTCGAAGCCACCTTTTGATACAATTGAAGCATATCTTCTGGGAATGTTGGTGGCGATGAAGGGCAGCCCGTTATTCCTGGCAAACTCCACAAGAGGCTTGTAATCGGTCTTGTAGTTCTTCCATAGCTTGGCCTCAGCCTCAAACTTGTCGGCCTGGTATTTTGACCCGAGATATTCGTCGAGAAGCAACTGGTTGTCTGCCTCGAACATCTCGGCACCGGTAACCTGGTTGTTGCCGGCGACTTTGAAAAGGTCGGCTGTGACCTCATATTCAAGCCAGTGCGAGATAGGATTGTCATGAAGTTCCCCGAAAAAGACCACATCAGCAGTACTGATGGTCTCGATCATCTTCTGGTATTTGAGGTTTCTGCCTTCCGAATCATAAATCAGGTACGCTGGCTTGTCAGATTTGAAGGCAACGGTCAGCAGCGCTGCCAGTGATAGTAGAAGTGTCGTTCTTTTCATGGGAATCACAACAATTAAGAATTATTAGTAATCTGTGGCAAATTAAGCGATTATTCCCGCTCGGTTTTGAGATATCTTTGGGGATATAACAAATGTTCAATGAAAAGGTTAATCATACTCATCCTTATTGCTGGTTCGGTTGCCGCCTGTTGCAATAGCAGGGTGCTAAGCGTTGATGCCGTGGCTGTTCCTGATACGGGCGACCTGCTCATGACCCCGGAGGTGCAGAAGGTTTTTGCCCTGCGGCGGAAAAAGCTGACCGATACAATCGGTAATGGGATACTGTTGCTCAGGTCCGATTACGGATTTGACGGCGGGCGTCACGAATACAGGGCAGCCGGAAACTTCTGGTACCTGACAGGGTATTCACAGCCCGGAACAATTATGTCACTCTCGGGTTCAGAATCACAAATGTTCATCCTGTACCTCAGGCAGAGAGGCATCCGCGACATCATCTACTCCGGAAGCCAGCCCGGGCTTCAGGAAGTCATTGAATCATGGGCTCCGGATACGGTTATGGACTACGAAGAGGCTGAGAATGTTATTGCAGCAGCCATTCAGGATGGCCGATCACTTTATATTGATTTTCGGGACAACCTTTTCAGGAGCCGCGTATCGGAGATTCTAAAGCAGAAAAATGCTGACGACGGGTTGCTGAGGGATATCGGCCCGTTGCTTGCGGAGATGCGGGTCCGGAAGGATTGGTACGAAGTGAAGATGCTTCAGAAGGCAGCTGACATTACAGGAGCCGGCATAGCGGAGGTTCTTCGCGAATGCAGGCCCGGCATGTATGAATTTGAAATCGAGGCGCTCCTTGAATATGTCTGGCGTCGCAACGGTTCTCCGATGCCTGGATTTGAATCAATTGTGGGCTCGGGTGAGAATGCCGTCACACTCCACTATTCAGCCAACAACAGGAAGATGGAGGAGGGAGACCTGCTTCTGATGGACCTGGGCGCGGAATACGGATACTACACAGCCGACATTACAAGGACGATACCTGTCGGCGGCAGGTTCAGCCGGGAGCAGAGGGATATTTATGACCTTGTCCTGGCGGCTCAGAAGGCAGCTATCGGGGAGATGAAGCCGGGCACCGGTATGACAGCCGCACACAGGAAGGCAACGAATGTGATAATCAACGGCCTGCATGAGCTTGGACTTGTCACCGATCCTTCCAGCAAGTGGCAGCGGAAGTTCTATACCGTGTACCACATATGTCATTACCTGGGACTTGACGTCCATGATGCGGGAAGCAGCGGCATACCGGTATCAATGCTTCGCACTTATCTTACAGATGATACCGTGGTTGGCAGGCCACTGGAGGAGGGCATGGTGCTGACCGTGGAGCCCGGCATCTATCTCAGGGCCAACGGCCTTGAACAGCTCGGGATGCTCTATGGCCGGGAGGCGGGGGAAGGTGAAATTGATGAGTTTATCCGCAGGGTAGGGCCGGTCTATGAGAAGTACAAAAACATTGGTGTCAGGATTGAGGACGATGTCCTGATCACCGGGTCCGGCAACAGGGTTCTGTCAGCCGCCATCCCGAAGGAACCTGATGATATTGAAAGACTTATGAAGTGAACAGTTATTTCTTCGACCAGGCGGTGAGGATTGACTTGACCGTGTAGTCCTTTGAGTACATGTAAGCTGTTTTTCCCTGTGAGTCTTTGACAAGCGGGTCGGCGCCCTTTTCAAGAAGCATTGTTACAACCTGGGAATTGCCTCTTGATGCGGCCGCAAAGAGGGCAGTGGCGCCTGTCGCAGCCTTCAGGTCTACCTGCGTCCCTTTGTCCAGCAGCATCTTAACTATTTCCAGATGGCCCTTAAGTGAAGCAAGTATCAGGGCAGTATTGCCGTTGACAGTCTGAAGATCCGTGATTGCACCCTGCTCCAGCAGCAGCCTGACTATCTCTGTATTTCCTTCTTGCGCTGCAAGGACAAGGGCGGATGCGTCATTTTTGTCAACGATATTCAAATCCGTCCCCTTTTCAAGCAGAATACTGACGATTTCGGCATAACCGTTTTGAGAGGCCAGAATCAGTGCTGTGGAGCCATGATTATCCTGAAGGTTGGTGTTTGCCCCTTGCTCTGCCAGAAGCCTTACAATGTCGGTGTGACCGTACTCTGACGCTACAATAAGCGGGGTGGCGCCGTTATCCGGCTGAAGATCGGTTGCAGCTCCCTTTTCGACGAGAATTTTCACAACTTCCTCATGGCCGTTCTGTGCAGCGATGTACAATGAAGTGGTACCGTTGACAGCGCGGTGACCGTGATCGGCACCCCGGTCAAGCAGGACCCTGCAGACATCCTCTGCGCCTGCCTCTGCAGAGCACATCAGCAGTGTAGCCCCGGATTTGTCGCAGTAGTTTACATCAGTAACTGTCTGCGCAAGTTTAAGCGCATCTTTTAGTCTGTTTGTTGCAAGTGCCTCAAGAAGTTGTTTCGGTGAGGTGTTGGTTTGCGCCTGAGCTGTAACAGTGCATCCCAATAATACCAGGACGATTAACGCAGCGCCGAGGAGTGTTTTCATAAGCCCGTTTAACTGATTGCAATCCAAATTTACTTTGGACCGGAATTGCGGGCAAGTCAATTTTGACCTTGAGCCACTGTGCGGTGACAGACAACACCTTTTTAAGGATATTCCCTTTTATCAGAGTAGCTTAAGCTTTTAGACGGAACAGGTTATTGTTACTTTTTGAACTGTCTGAAAAGGTATACGGCAATCGCCGAAATGATTATCGACAAGGTTATCATGAATCAAGTTTAGTGATGTTAAGCCCCGGAACAATGAAGGATTCTGATCAGAAGGGGCGGGAAAAAGGTTATCTCAACCCTGTTTTTCTTTTTCTTTGTCTTTTAAAAACAGGATTGCAGTGAATGCGTTTATACCAATC
>CAZHAI010000198.1:0-4585 GCA_964530645.1 uncultured Rikenella sp.
CATTCATCGCATTTGAGTCCGCAGGTGCTTAGTATCATAGTCTGGATATTTTAAGCAAGATAGAAAATAATCTGGCGTTTCCTGTCATCTGTCGGAAAGGGAATGGGCAGCAGGCAATAGTGAAAAAGTTGCCTGTAGATCCCGTCCCGATAGCTGTCAGGCGTATCGGAGGCTTAAAGTATTGAAGGACGCCGTAATCAGGACTTGCCGGAACTGGGGTGGCGGTGAGGGATGAGCCGGTGGCGGTTGCGGGCCACGAGGCGATAGAAAAAATCGCGGATGGCAGCCGGGACAATCACCAGTGAATAGAATAGCCTCCAGCCGCGTCCCAGGTCCCTGAGGATACCGAGTACGGCTGATGAACGCAGCAGAAATTTCCCCTCCTTCGCATAAACAACCGTATCGAGCTCGTCCTCGTTAAGCCCGGCAGAACGAAGCAAGCCTCTTCCCTCTTCCGACTGCAGCTGCACAAACCGTAACCGCTTTTGCTTGTCGCGTTTGCGGATAAACCTCACCTGGCTGTTGCACAGGGCACACTCACCATCATACAAAATCATACTACCCACATAGTATTAACATTGATCTCCGTTAAAGGTTCCGGGACTGCTCGACACTGTTTCTGCCTGGCATTCCACAAGAGGTAATACATCAGGTGGTGATATAGTGGATGTTATAATACAAACCGGAATAGTCAAACAGCTCTTTTTCGCCTGAGAAAACAGGTCAATTCTTCCAATTCGTGGCGGAATGTCTCCGGACCGGCCACCTCCGCTGAGAGATACTTCGCCGCTGCAACTGTTATCCTCCGAATAAGAAAGTCGAACTGCTTTTGGAAAAACTCCGATTTTTTTTCATTATCTTTCTCAGGTTAAACGGCTGATTCTTATATGACTGATATTCAGACACTCTATCAGGAAACCATCAGGTTTGCTGCAGAAAAACATGCAACGCAGAAGGTTAAGGGGTCGAAATTGCCCTACATTGTTCATCTGAGTAACGTTGCGATGGAGATATTCATGGCTGCCCGCAAGACACACGGGTTCGACCTCGGGTATGCGCTTCAGGTGGCGCTTCTCCATGACACGATTGAGGATACCCCCACCACCCGTGTTGAGCTTGAGAAGGTATTTGGAACAGACATTGCAGACGCGATCTGGGCACTTACGAAGGACTCCAGGCTCCTGGAGGACTACAGGCTCTCTGACAGCCTGGCAAAGATCAGGAAGCTGCCACGCGAGGTTGCAGCCGTCAAGCTGGCCGACAGGATCACCAACCTCCAGGCTCCGCCTAGGAGCTGGACCAAGACTCACGTAAGGGAGTACCTCTATGACTCCAAGCAGATTCTTGCCGCCCTTCATGGGGCGAATGAGTACCTGGAGAAAAGGCTGGAACAGAAGATCGAGGAGTACAATCACTACCTGCAGCCGGCACAGCGGTCGGGGATGGTAAAAGTCTGAGCAGGCAGGGAACGTTAATTCTCTGTGTTACTATACCTTTATTCAATACTGTTTTCTAAAATAGTACCAGCAACTTCTGGCGTTGGCTGTTAGTTCTCTGCCAGGGTCAAACATTTGTCCGGCAGGGTTGTTTAAATTTAATAGAACAATGCCATGCCGGAACAATTCAATCGCAATAACCTCGGAACCTCCTCCTCCCCATATCTCCGTCAGCATGCCGGGAATCCGATATGGTGGCAGGATTGGAGCAGTGAGACACTTGCATTTGCCGCCGCTGAGAATAAACCACTGCTTGTATCGGTAGGTTATGCCACGTGCCACTGGTGCCATGTGATGGCCCGGGAAGCCTTTTCCGACACTGAGACTGCCGACTATATCAATTCTAACTTTGTGAGCATTAAGGTAGACCGTGAGCAGCGGCCCGATATTGACCAGTACATGATGAACTTTATCCAGGCCCAGACTGGCGGTGGCGGGTGGCCACTGAATGTTTTCCTCACCCCGGAGCTGAAACCGGTACATGCACTGACATATGCCCCGGTGCGCACATCGGGAAACCGCTACTCCTTCCTTTATATAGCACAGGCAGTCATTGAGTTCCTGAGGTCGAGGGGCGACAGCATCATGCCATTCAGCCCTTCGGAACAGGAGGCTCCTGTTGCTGATGCAGAGCGCCTGACCGAGAGCCTCGGGGAGTATTTCGATCGTGAACAGGGGGGCTTCGGCGCAAGCCAGAAGTTCCCGCCCCACTCCACACTGCTGTATATGCTCTACCACCTCTCAGTCACCCCCGATGAAACGATGAACGAGATGGTCACAACCACTCTTGATGCGATGATGATGCGGGGACTGAATGACCATCTGCAGGGAGGAATTTATCGCTACTGCGTTGACCACGAATGGACAATTCCCCATTTTGAGAAGATGCTCTATGATCAGGCGATGGCACTCTGGAGCTACTCACTTGCTCACAGGCTGACGGGCAATGAGCACTACAGTACAATGGCCGGGAAGATTGTGAAGAGCCTTGACGAAACCTTTCTGCATGACGGGATGTACGTCTCAGCCTTCAATGCCGACACGGACCATATGGAGGGAGCCACCTACCTGTGGAGCATGGATGAGCTTGCTGCACTGCTGACGCCGGAGGAGCTGGAGAAATTCTGCGATGTCTATAAAATTACCAGCGGGGGAAACTTCGAGGGACTCAATCACCTCATCAGAAAGAACCACGACCCCATAGATGCCATTGAGGCGAAGCTCCTGGCAGCCAGATTGATGCGTAGTCAGCCCTCACGCGATGACAAGATACTCAGCGGCCTCAATGCCCTTACTGCGGTGGCTCTGATACAGGCAGGCAGGCACCTCGGGCGACCTGATCTGGAAGCCGGGGCGGTGACCCTTGTGTGGAATCTGCTTGAAACATTCTGGGACGGATCGTCTCTGGCCCACTCCTGTTTTGACGGTGTGCTTCAGCGGCATTCCTACCTGTCTGATGCCGCGGCAATGCTGCTGGCAGTCACAATGCTTTACGAGACTGATGAGTCGTGGGGAGAGACCATGACCTCCATGGCGGAATATGTCAGGTCGTTTCGTGACGGAGACAAATGGGTTGAATCGGATGCTGACGACTTCATGAAGATATATGCCTCGTGGTTTGATCACCCTGTTCCGTCGGCCGTAAGCCTGGCAGAGACGGCGCTGACTCGTGTGGCGCTGCTCACCGGAGACGAGGTTATTCAGGCGATCTGGCGCAGACCGTACCAGTCGGACTTTTATAACATCAACGTGCTGCTCAGCGAGGATCTGTTCCATCTCTATACTACCAGGCAACCGTTGCCGTGGAGCACTATCCCGGTCAATTCGCTGCAGAAGCGCGGTGAGCCGGAGACGGTATGTCATAACCGGAGTTGCACTCCATTTAGGCAATAGGCAGTCGGCGTTAGGCAATAGTGGAAAATGGCCGCAGGCCACGGTGAGGATGGCTGTAAGCCATCAGGAATTGGATAAAGCAGGGACCCCCACCCCCGCCCCATTGGCCGTAAAAGATAAAGCACTAACTTCGTTGTATTGTTTGATCTGTTCTTTACCCTAAATCCTGCAGCCATGAACAAAAAAACAATCAATCTTCTGATGCACATCCCGGTCTGGACGGTTGCCATTCTTACAGCTTACTTTTTCAGCTCAGATGATGTGCCTGCCGGCAAACCGAACTATGTCCTCATGTCGACGATTGTATCCTCTTTCTGGTTTTTAGCCAGCTTTTATGAGTTTTATTCATACCTGGTCCCGAGATATCTCGAGAAAGACAGGCATGGTGCCTTCTGGTCATATGCAGGCCTGTTTGGACTGATTCTAATGCCCGTTGTTGTACTGGCTTTGGTTCAGATTACAAATATTGCCGCTCTAAATATGTCCGAATATCTTTCAGGTAAGATAATGTTACCATGGGCAGGCATTGCCCTGGGAACTCTTTTCTGCGGTATGCTCGGTGTTCTGTACAGGAAAATCGTCTCCCGGATTCTGGAAGGGAGAATGTAAAGCAGTCGAACCTCCCGTGCTGAAAGGTCATGCTGTCCGGTGAATTTGACTTTCAGACCCTCAGACCCTCAGATTGAGGCTGCTCCGAAGAAGCCGAACCGACCCGCCGAAAGGTGGGGAGTTCGCCAAAGGCAAACCCCGCATCCGCCGGCTGGCGGATCGGGGCCCTCAGACCTTACTGAAACAGATTACCAAGCAGTCCCTGCGCTTCTTTTCCCCTGTTGGCACCCATTGGTGTCAGGGCGCGGATCAGCTTACGGATGGGCATCGACTGGAGCCATACCTTACCTGTGCCGCGCATTGTGGCAAGAAAGAGTCCCTCGCCGCCGAACACCATTGTCTTCAGGCTGCCCGTAGTTTCTATATCGAAGTCAAGCGAGGGTTCATATGCCACGATGCATCCTGTGTCGATACGCAGTGTCTCACCATGGAGTTGCTTCTCGATTACAGTCCCGCCGGCATGCACGAATACCTTGCCGTCGCCCTCCACACGCTGCAGGATGAATCCCTCACCGCCGAGGAGCCCGGCGCCCAGCTTGCGGTTCAGTGTCACCGTGAGCTTCGTGCCGTAGGCAGCACATAGAAAG
>CAZHAI010000199.1:0-4515 GCA_964530645.1 uncultured Rikenella sp.
GGACACGCCCTATATTTCGTATCATTATCTGGTTTGGATGAAAACCGATTGCAGCAATTGAGCGATCCGTCAGAGGGTCTGTCCCCCCGAGGAGCCAGAAGTCATTGCTTTGTGTGATCGAGTCCGTCCCGGTGGTGAGAAGGAAATCGCCTCCGATGTTCATAGTCACCTTTTCAGACGGCGATGTGTATGTATTGAACCACGCTCTGGCCCCATAGGTTCGGTCAAAGGAGAATGGTGATTCTTCATCCCCGGGTTTGTATGAATGTTTTACAGACCCGATTCTTAGAGACGCCCCGATGAGCTTTGAGGAGGCAAGCGAAACGCCATAAATGATGCCCTGGTTAGGAAAGTGTTTCTGATCCAAAGTATTAGCCTGATAGCTGTAAAGTACTTTCACATTGTCATATGATAACCTCCTGATCCTTGATGAAGCGATATAGTCAGGTATCAGGCGCTGATTCTCGAATGACAGGGAAAGTGTCATCAGGTGATTGAGACTCAGTCGCTTGTTCAACGCCAGTGATGTATTGAAGTTCTGGCTGAGCATGGGGCCCGTCTGGTTCCTGAGTTTGATAAGCGGGAAACGGGTATTGTCAGCGAAGAATGAGGCTTCAATCCCGAGTTTCTGACCTCTGTCAACAAATTGAATGGCATTCAATCTGATACGATAGAATTGCCCGATGAAGAAATCGAAATCGAGGACCGAACCTGAAGTGAGCAGTTCCCGTGCGGACAAGCTGATTACTGCACCGGCGCTGAGAACCGGATCATAGTGCAGAGAACCGTCGAGCGTCGCTTTTGGTCGTTCAATACACTCGATCTCTAAAATCAACAGATTACCCTCCGGAATAATCCTGTACTTCACCTTTTCAAACCAGCTCTTGCCATAAAGAAGCTCAATCCTTTCCTCGAGAAGGGTCCTGTCGACTCGCTCACCAGGACTGATATCGAGGACCCCTAATATCTGGGCGTCAGAAATCAGAACATTACCGGTGACCCTGATGCTGTTAAACCGGTAATACTGCACCTCAGGCAACGGAACAAACGGGTCCCGGGGCCCGAAGGAGTTAAGCGAATCAGCCAGGCGCTCAAAATCATCCTTATATTTTAAAGCCTCGCGGTATCCCTTTTCAATTATAGAGTCGACATTATTAAAGGAAAGCATACTTATGCCGGTAAGATCCGGTTGGATCATTATATCGGTCTGCCTCTTTTGCTCTTCAAAGTCTGACAGGCTTGTGAAAAATCCTATCTGTTTAAGGATCCCGTAAGCCGTCTCAAGGTCCTTTTCGGTGTAACCCCTGAAACCGACATATGATCCAACTACAATATCGGCGCCCATCTCCCGCAATTCAGTAACTGCATAGTTTCGGACCACCCCGCCGTCAACGAGCAATGCCGTATCAGTGCGCACAGGGGTGAAGACCGTGGGAATGGCGATGCTTGCCCTTATGGCATCGGGGAGGTACCCTTTACGGAAGATCACTCTCTGGCTTGAAAACACATCTGTTGCAAGGCAAAGGAACGGAATTGGCAGGTTGGAGAAGTCAGTAATGGTGGCCGCCGGCCAGAAATAGTGATTCAGCCCGCTCTCAATCATCTGCCCGGCTATCAGCCCGGAGGGAATCCTGATTGAAGTGCGTGTGATTGGCAGGGAAATGAGGCTGTTGTTAAAATGCTTCTTTTCAAGAAAGATGATTTTGTTCTCAGGGATCCTGTCGGACATTGCCGGTCCCCAATCGAAGGCACTGAACATGCTGGCAATGCTGTCAGGGGAGTATCCCATTGCATACATGCCCCCGACGATGCTGCCCATGCTCACGCCGGTTATATAATCCGGTTTAAGGCCTGCCTCCTCCATCGCCCTGATAACTCCGATGTGTGCCAGCCCCTTGGCACCTCCTCCGCTAAGGGCGAGTCCAAGCTTCGGCCTGGCACTTTTTGTCTGCGCCATGAGCTTTTGAGGCAGCCCTGCCGTGACTGACAGAACCATCGCCATCGTAATTATCGCAGCAGGCGTTTTCATTATCTTTCCGGGCATCTGACAGTTAGTAGTCCTGACTGAGGAGGAGAACACTTTTGTATCATATCCAAAAGCAATTTAGGTATAATATGTAACTTGGCGGAGTGAAGAAGGGTGAAAAAAGCAGTATGCAGTGGCTCCCCACATCGGTGAAGGAGATGGAGGTCACGGGGTGGGAGAGGCCGGATGTCGTACTTTTTACTGGCGATGCATATGTTGATCATCCGTCGTTTGGAGCGGCAGTCATAGCACGTGTCCTGGAGGCTGAGGGGATGCGGGTTGCCGTAGTGCCACAGCCCAACTGGCGTGATGATTTACGTGATTTCACGAAAATGGGAGAGCCCCGCTGTTTCTTTGCCGTCACTGCCGGCAACATGGACTCGATGGTTAACCATTACACGGCTACAAGGAGACTGCGGTCAGACGATGCATACACCCCCGGCGGAGTGGCCGGCTTCAGACCGGATTATGCAACCACTGTCTATACGCAGATACTGAAGAAACTCTTCCCATCGACCTCTGTCCTTATTGGAGGCATTGAGGCTTCAATGAGGCGACTGATGCATTATGACTACTGGAAGGATCGTCTGGAGCCATCAATACTTATCTCCAGCGGTGCTGACATGCTGGTTTACGGGATGGCTGAGAGAGTTGTGGCGGAGCTGGCAAGAAGGGTAAAGGGCGGTGAGAACCTGAAGGAGATAACAGACCTTCCCCAATCGGCGTATGTAAGGCCATCAGGAACCATGCTGCCATCCCTTCCGGGAGTGAAAGACAAGGAGATGCACCCCTGCCATGAGGCTGTCGCCTCGCGCAAGGCTTATGCGGAAAACTTCGTCCTATTCGAGAAGACCAGCAACAGCATGATGCCTGTGAGACTGACGGAGCGGTGCGGTGAGTCTGTGGTTGTAATAAACCCGCCGCTTGGTCCTGCCACGGAAGCTGAGGCTGATGCCGTATACAACCTGCCTTTCAATTATGCGTCGCATCCGAGGTATGAAAAGAAAGGTGCCATCCCCGCATGGGAGATGATAAAGTTCTCGGTGAATATTCACCGGGGCTGTTTCGGGGGCTGCAGCTTCTGTGCCATAGCAGCCCATCAGGGTAAGTTTGTCAGCAGCCGTTCCGAGGCCTCCATAATAAATGAGATTAAGAAGATAGGCATGATGGAGGGTTTCAAGGGGATTCTCTCCGATCTGGGCGGCCCCTCTGCGAACATGTACAGGATGGCCGGAAGGGACAGGGAACGTTGCATGAAATGCGGAAGGCCGTCATGCATCTGGCCATCGGTCTGTGACAACCTGGATACTTCGCATGAGGAACTCAATGTCCTCTACCGGAAGGTTAACGAGCTGCCATTCATCAGGAAGGCCTATGTAAGCAGCGGGGTGAGGTATGACCTCCTGATTCGGGATTACAACAGGAACGCCGGAAAAGCAGAAGATAAGTATCTTAATGAACTGATTGTGAACCATACGAGCGGACGTCTGAAAGTCGCCCCGGAACACACTAACGATGAGGTGCTGTATCTGATGAGAAAGAGCCCTTTCAGGCACTTCAGGAAGCTCCGCGAAAAGTTCCTTGCGATAATTAAGGCTAACGGGCTGAAATACGAACTTATCCCTTACTTCATCTCAGCTCATCCGGGCACCTCGGAGAAGAAGATGGGTGAGCTTGCGAGGGAGCTCTCCGACCTGGGGATGCACCCGGAGCAGGTTCAGGATTTCACCCCCACACCAATGACCCTCGCCACAGCAATGTACTACCTGGGCTTTGACCCTTACACGGGAAGGAAGGTTTATGTTGCACGTGATATTGAGGAAAAGAGGCGGCAGAAGGGGTATTTCTTCGGGAGGAGAGGGAAGCGGCAATAGGCAATAGGCAATTGTGTTGACAATAAATCAGCAGTAACTGCCTTTCTCCTTATAATTCACTACTGCCTGTTGCCTATTGCCTACTGCCTAAAAAAAAGAGGCCGTTGCGCCGGCCTCTTTTTTTCTATTCGTATTCCTTGAGTATGGCTTTGACATCATCGGGAGCAACTCTCCCGTATGTCTTTTCACCGACAAGCACTACCGGCGCCAGTCCGCATGCACCAACACAACGCAGACTGGAGAGAGAAAATTTGCCGTCAGCACTTGTCTGTCCTACCTGCAGCGAGAGTTCTTTTTTAAACTCATCAAGCACTTTTTCAGCGCCTCTTACATAGCACGCGGTGCCCATGCAGATGCTGATCGGATGCTTGCCCTTCGGGGTCATCGTGAAGAAGGAATAAAAGGTCACCACACCATAGACCTGGGCTGTGGAGACATTCAGCCTGGAGGCAATAACTTCCTGCACCTCGGCGGGAAGGTATCCGAAATGTTCCTGCGTCCTGTGGAGGACATTTATAAGCTCCAGCGGTTCATTATTGAAAGAATCGCATATCTCGTTGATCTTGTCAACATCTTGCTGTCTCAGTTCAATCTTTATACTTGACATCTCTTTGA
>CAZHAI010000200.1:0-4484 GCA_964530645.1 uncultured Rikenella sp.
GGAAATCCTGCTCCTCCGCGCCCTCTCAGCCCGGAGATCTCAAGCTCCTTCAGAACCGCCTCATTCATGCCAATCCACTTTCCTGCAAGAGAATAGTAAGCTCTAACGTCCCCGGTTGGTGTAAGCAGGGCAGGCATGTCTGCATTGGAGCTGATACTCATTGCACCAGGCAATGCATTGCTTCCTGACAACCGGATCTCACCGCTGACAAGGACCGCATCATTGGAATGGCAGTGGCCAAGACAGGTTATTACTCCAATCTCGCTCTCCGGGTACCTTTCCAGCAGGTCCTTTCTTACTTTTTCGCTCTTTCCGGATGTCATGCAGGCCGTCCCGTCACACATGAAGATCTTTTTCTCACGATGAGAAGGCAGCAGGAAATCGTAAAATGAACTTGTGCTCAGCACTGCGGCATGACCTGTCATGAGCTCAGCAGCAACCTCCAAAAGCCTTTCATCGGATGTAATGTTCCCATCTGGCTTTGCTCCGGCAATGCTCTCATACAGGCTGTCATTCAGGCCTCTTCTCGATGAGAGGCCCCTCAGGTTCCTTGACATGACTTTACTGTTTTAACTTTTCCAAGATATTAACTAACTGCGAGATATGAAGGAAAGGTGAGAATTATCATAATTACCGGAAGTTAAATAAAATGAGAAGATACCTCATCTTTTTGTTTCACTGATTTTTGTTATATTTGTCGCCTGTATTTTTCAAAATCCTAATCATTATTTAATTAGTATTCAGATGGCAATTCTTCAGAGCTTGAGAGAGAAGGCGGGTCCGCTTGTAGCAGGAATAATCGGGCTTTCCCTGCTTCTCTTCGTAGTGAGTGATTTTTTCGGCAACAATAACGCCCAGCGCCGCAAGGCAGACAAATATTACCAGCTTGCCGAAATAGACGGTGAGACTGTAACATACCAGGACTATGAAGCGAGGCTTCAGGACCTGGTTGAGGTTTACAAGATGTCCGGGTCATCCGAAGTGAACGAAGAGATGATGCAGAGTCTCAGGGAACAGGTATGGCAGCAGATGCTCTCCGAGAAGCTTATGGGGAAAACCTACAAGCAGACCGGTCTGGGTGTTAGTCCCGATGAGGTGGAGATGCTCGTCTTTGGAGAGAATCCTCATCCTATCGTAAGACAGCTTTTCACCGACCCGTCTACCGGCGCATTCAATGAATCCTTTCTTGTAAAATTCCTGAAGGATACCGAGACTGATGACGCAACCAAGAGGTACTGGCTCTTCTTTGAGGACCAGATTATAAATGACAGGCTTAACACCAAGCTGGTGAACGCCATGTCAAAGGGGCTTTACGTCACCGGCAAGCAGTCGGAGTTTGAGAACAGCCTCGCTGCAAACACCGTCAATTTCAGCTATATGGTCCGCAATTATGCAGCCATTGCTGACAGTACGGTAAAAGTAAGCTCAGACGAGATCAGGAGTTATTATGACAAGCATAAGGAGAACTTCAAACGCGGAGCCTCGAGGGATATGGAATACATTGTATTTGACATTGTTCCCTCAGAGTCTGACATGAAGGAGACCGAGACCTGGGCTACAGGCGAAAAGGAGAACTTTGCTTCAGCCACTGACATCGTACAGTACATAAACCTGACAGCAGACACACGCCACACTGGCTTCTACAAGTCCCTCCAGGATCTCCCGGAAAATCTCCGCCCGCTGGCCGAGTCAGGCGACAAATCTGTGGTTATGGGTCCCTGGTTCGAAGAGGGCGCATACAAGCTGGCACGGCTGGTTGATGTAGCAGAACGCCCCGATTCAGTCAGGGCAGCACATATACTTCTTTCACCGAACGCCACCAGGAGCATGGCCCAGGCGAAGAAAGAGGCTGACAGTCTCATCGCTCTGGTAAGGTCAGGTATTGACTTCAGCATTCTGGCCATGGCCAATTCAGATGACCAGGGATCGGCACAGGTGGGAGGCGATCTTGGCTGGTTCAGCGAGGGTATGATGATACTCCCCTTTAACAACGCCTGCTTCAGCAACAACAAGGGCGACCTTGTCACCGCCGAAACAAGTTACGGTATTCATGTGATCAATATAATTGACCAGAGCCGCAGGGTAAAGAAATATGATGTAGGCATTGTTGACCGCCAGGTTATCCCCGGCAACAGCACTACACAGCGTATATACTCTGAAGCTTCCCAGTTCGCCGGCACGAATGACAACTATGAGAAATTCAACAAGGCCGTAGCTGAAGGCAGCCTCAACAAGAAACTGGCGATGAACGTCACGCCGGATCAGAAGGAACTTCCCGGACTGGCACAGTCCCGTGGTCTTGTAATGGCTCTCTTCCAGAACAGCAAAGCCGGCAGCATCGTCCTTGACAACGGCAGTCAGGCAGTCTTCGAGCTTCCTGACATGTACGTTATTGCCTATTGCAGCCGGGCACAGGAAGAGGGGATCGCCCCGGTTGAGGATGTTGCTTCAGACATAAGGTTTATCCTGGCAAAGAAGAAGAAGGCTGAGATCATTGCAGCCGAGATGAAGAAGCTTTCAGCCGAAGGAAAAACAATCTATGACATCGCAACCAACTACAACACAACTGTTCAGGATGCCAGCGGCATCAACTTCAGATCATACTCAGTACCTGGCGCAGGTATTGAACCAGCCCTTATAGCTGCCGCATCAGCATCGGGAACCGGAACACTTTCAAAACCGGTCGAGGGCAACAACGGTGTATACATGTTTGTAGTCACCGACGCCACCCCGGTTGCGGCTGAAGATCTGGCAATGGTAAAGGAGAGAATGAACTCCAGCTACCAGATCCGCGCCTCCTACGAGGCCTACCAGGCACTCCGCGACAAGAAAGAGGTGAAGGATATGAGGTACAAATTCTACTAGCAGAGTCAGTAAAACATATGAAGTAAAGGCAGGTCCGCGGACCTGCCTTTACTGTTTTATTAGTCTGCTGCCCTTTGAATTACAAATGGCAATGCCTCCTCCCAGCCGAGTGGCATTATATGAACTCCGCTCACTCCCTTTTTGGCCTTCAGCCGCTTCAGGTTCTCTGCGGTGATGCTTATGCTCTCCTCCGCAAAATGGTCTCCGGCATCTGCCAGCCTCTTCATCACTGCTTCCGGGACTGTCACGCCGGGAATGTTGTCATTCAGGTATTTTGCCAGGTTTAGCGACCTGAGGGGGCTGATACCGACCAGGATATGGACCTTGTCAAGTAATCCATCTTTGTCAAGCTGCTCAAGCCACGGGTCAAGCCGATCAGGATCGAAGACCAGGTTTGTCTGCAGAAACTGAGCACCTGCGTTGACCTTTTTGCGGATACGGATGGCCTGCATCGCCGGATCAAGTGCAAACGGCGCCGCAGCCGCACCCAGGAAGAGCTTCGGTCTGTTCTTTATCTCCCTTCCGTCGAGGTAGATACCTTCGTCCCTCATCCTTCTCAGGATCCAGAGCATCTGCACCGAGTCGACGTCAATTATGTTCATATTGCCACGGGGTTTCGGGCCTATGCGCGGACTGTCGCCTGAGAGGCAGAGTATGTTGTGTACCCCGATGGCGTTGGCCCCGATGGCCAGAGACTGCAGGCTGTTACGGTTATTGTCCCGCGCGGAGATCTGCAATACAGGGTCAGCCCCCAGGGAGGCTGCCACGGCGCAGCATGCAGTGCTTGACATCCTGGGTACTGCTGATGATCCGTCTGTGAAGTTGATAGCCGTAACATAAGGTTTCACAAGAAGGATCTTCTCCTTCATCCTGACTGTGGCAGCAGTAAGAGGCGGCGTCACCTCGGCTGTGATCACGAAACGGCCGCTGCGCAGTTCCCTTTCCAGGGCTGACTGTGGTTCGGTGACTGCAGGCGGATGGTATTCGGAGTCGCCTTTCCACCAAACGGGCTGGCGTATGGGCCTGAAGATGCTCTCCTCAAGCACCTCTCCCCGCGATCTGCCCTTTCTTGCAGAGGGGATGAAGATGTTCCTCAGGCCGGCCTTCCTGGCAGTCCGTACAACTTCGCCCCATGTCTCCGTACCAGCCCTGTCCCAGTCCACGGGAGGGAGCACCTCGAGCAGCTTGTGCTCGCGGTGCATCCTCCGTGACCGTTCATAGATGAGATCCCAGGCGCAGCGCCTGGTGGGATCTACATAGCAATAACCGTTGTTCACTCCTCCGCAGGGGCCGTTCCTGATACCCTTGGGACACGCCATATGACAGATGAAGGCCGTCTCCTGCAAAAGGCAGTTGCCGCACATCCTGCACCCGAAGAGGGGTCCCTTGACTACCCTTTCCGTCAGGGCAAGCAAACGCTTACCGGCCGGCTGCCTGCTGAATGGACGGAATGCAGGCTGCCAGCGGCGCAAGGGAGTGAAAAGGGCCATTGCCTTGTCAAATGATGTACATGTTTATCAGTTGCTCGTAAAGCTCCTGCTTCCCGCTGATCTTTTTGGGTTCTCCAACTTTCTTTGCCAGCTCGCGAAGATCGGCAAGTGTAAGCTTGCCCTTCTCAA
>CAZHAI010000201.1:0-4478 GCA_964530645.1 uncultured Rikenella sp.
GTCAGCAACCAAGGCCTCAGCAGCCTCAGGGACAGCAGCCCAGGCCACCGCAGCAGGCTCAGCCTCAGCAGCAGAACCAGCAGCAGGGTCAGCCTCAGCAGCAAACCCAGCAGCCCAGGCAACCGCAGCAGCAAAACCAGCCGCAGCAGCAGCCCCAGGGTCAGCAGCAGGGACAACCGCAACAGCAGAACCAGGGTCAGCAGCAGGGACAACCTCAACAGCAGAACCAGCAACCCAGACCACCCCAGCAGGGCCAGCAGCAGAGACCGCAGCAACCGCAGCAATGGCAGCAGAACCGCGACAGGCGTCCGCGTACATATAACAATGACCAGCAGGGTCCCCAGAGGAATGATCAGCAGGGTCCCCAGAGGAATGATCAGGGACGGCCACGGCACCAGCAACAGCCGCCTGCACCAATGCAGGGAGACCAGACGCAGTCACAAGCTCAGAATCAGCCGCAGCAGAATCAGCAGCCGCAGCAGAATCAGCAGCAGCAGCAGAATCAGCAGAATCAGCAGCAGCAACACGAGCATAATGATCAAAGTCTGCCGCCGTCAGACAAGCTTCTGTTCGCACCTGAAAACGGAAGTGAAAATGAACAGGATCTGCTCAGACTTACTGAGTCAGAGATGGACACAAGGCTCATTGCCGAAGCTTCCGCTCCTGAGAACGGCGTTGTAATTCCCCCGGTTACACCTGAAGCGGCTGAACATCACCATGAGGTTCACGAACCTGTCAGGGAGGAGAAGAGGGAACGTGCCTACGATTTCGAAGGCATTGTTGCCAATACCGGAGTGCTGGAGATCATGCCCGACGGTTACGGATTCCTCCGCTCACCGGATTATAATTATCTCAGCTCGCCTGATGACATTTATGTATCCCAATCACAGATCAAACTCTTCGGACTGAAGACAGGTGATACAATCAGGGGTACTATACGCCCGCCGCGTGAGGGTGAAAAATACTTCCCGCTCATAAAGGTTGAAGAGATCAACGGCCGCACACCTGATTTCATACGTGACAGGGTTCCGTTCGATTACCTCACCCCTCTTTTCCCCAACGAGAAATTCACTCTCTGCAAACCCGGCGAGGGCAACCTCTCTGTCCGCATAGTTGATATGTTCTGCCCGATAGGCAAGGGTCAGCGTGGTCTCATTGTTGCACAGCCCAAGACCGGAAAGACGATCCTCCTTCAGGATATTGCAAATGCAATTGCAAAATTCCACCCGGAGGTCTATCTGATGATACTCCTCATCGACGAGCGTCCCGAGGAGGTCACCGAGATGGCCCGCAACGTAAACGCTGAAGTCATAGCGTCAACCTTCGATGAACCTGCCGAGAGGCACGTCCGCATAGCAACAATTGTCCAGGAGAAGGCAAAAAGGCTTGTTGAGTGCGGCCACGATGTGGTCATTCTGCTCGACTCGATAACCCGTCTTGCAAGGGCATTCAACACAATCGCCCCGGCATCCGGCAAGGTGCTCTCAGGAGGTGTCGACTCAAACGCCCTTCACAAACCAAAGCGCTTCTTCGGTGCAGCCAGGAACATAGAGAATGGCGGATCACTTACAATCATCGCGACAGCGCTGACCGACACGGGTTCCAAGATGGACGACGTGATTTTTGAAGAGTTCAAGGGTACCGGCAACATGGAACTTCAGCTCGACCGTAAGCTCTCCAACAGGAGAATCTTCCCGTCAATTGACATTCCGGCATCGAGCACCAGGCGTGAAGACCTGCTTCTTGACAGGAACATGCTCAGCAAGATCTGGATCCTGCGCAACTACCTGACTGACATGAATTCAGTTGAAGCAATGGAGTTTCTGCGTGACCGCATTACGCAGACCCGCTCCAACGAGGAGTTCCTCATTTCGATGAACAGCGAGTAAGATTCTCATCAAAAATGAGTACATTTGCAGTTTATTTTTTTAAAGGTTATTTGATCAATAATTACTTGTAATAAGAAATGGCAACGAAAAAATTCATCACTTGTGACGGCAACCAGGCAGCATCGCACATAGCATATATGTTCAGCGAGGTAGCCTGCATCTATCCAATTACCCCATCATCCACCATGGCAGAATATGTCGATGAGTGGGCAGCTCACGGACTGAAGAACATGTTCGGTGAAGAGGTAAGGGTGGTTGAGATGCAGAGTGAAGCCGGTGCCGCAGGAGCAGTTCACGGTTCACTGCAGTCAGGTGCACTGACAACAACCTATACCGCATCTCAGGGGCTTCTGCTTATGATCCCCAACATGTATAAGATGGCCGGCGAGCTTCTTCCCGGCGTATTCCATGTCAGCGCACGCACAGTGGCTGCACACGCCCTCTCGATCTTCGGAGACCATGGCGACATTTACGCGACACGCCAGACAGGCTTCGCCCTGCTCGCCACCGGAAGTGTTCAGGAGATTATGGACCTTGCAGGTGTGGCGCACCTTTCGGCAATAAAATCAAGGGTTCCTTTCCTTCACTTCTTCGACGGATTCCGCTCATCACACGAGATACAGAAAGTCGAGGAGATGAGCATGGAGGATATGAAGAGACTTGTTGATGTGGATTCACTCAGGGCATTCCGTGAGAGAGCCCTCAACCCTGAGAAGCCTGTCACAAGGGGAACTGCACAGAACCCTGACATCTTCTTCCAGGCCAAGGAGGCATCAAACCGCTTCTATACAAATCTTGACGATACTGTCAATGAATACATGGAGGAGATCTCCACAATCACCGGGCGTACTTACAAACCCTTCACATATTACGGCGCTCCCGATGCAGAGAATATTATTATCGCAATGGGATCCGTCACTGAAACAATCAAGGAGGTCATCGACTACCTTGCAGAGACAAAAGGCGAAAAGCTTGGTCTCATCAGTGTTCATCTCTACAGGCCTTTCTCGGCCAAATATCTGTTCAACGTCCTTCCGAAGAGTGTGAAGCGCATCACAGTGCTTGACCGTACGAAGGAACCGGGCGCCGGCGGTGATCCACTTTACCTCGACGTTAAAGATGTTTTCTACGGCAATGCAAAACAGCCGGTTATCCTTGGTGGCCGCTACGGCCTCAGCTCGAAGGACACCACACCCGCACAGATGATCTCCGTCTTCGAGAACATGAAGAAGGATAAGCCAATGAACCAGTTCACGGTAGGTATTGTTGACGACGTGACATTCAGGTCGCTTCCTCTCCTTCCCGAGATAAACGTAAGCCACAAGGGCACTTACTCGGCCAAGTTCTACGGTATCGGATCTGACGGAACTGTTGGAGCCAACAAGAACTCAATCAAGATCATCGGTGAGACAACTGACAAATACTGCCAGGCATACTTCGCCTATGACTCGAAGAAATCAGGAGGTGTGACAACCTCGCACCTTCGCTTCGGCGATCATCCCATCCGTTCGCCCTATCTTGTCAACACACCCGACTTCGTGGCATGCCACGTGCCGGCTTATCTTGACAAATATGACATGCTCAGGGGTCTCAAGAAAGGCGGCACCTTCCTCCTGAACTCCATCTGGAATGCAGAGGAGACAAAGGCCAAGCTTCCTGATCACATGAAAAAGTATCTGGCTGAGAACAAGATCAGCTTCTATATAATAAATGCCACGGCAATTGCTGAGGAGCTGGGGCTCGGGGGCAGGACCAACACTATAATGCAGAGTGCCTTCTTCAAGGTATCTGAGGTCATACCCTACAAGCTTGCAGTTGACGAGATGAAGCATGCTGTCATCAAGGCTTACGGCAAGAAAGGCGAGAACGTTGTCAGGATGAACAATGACGCTATTGACCGTGGCGGTGATGTCACAAAGGTTGAGATTCCGGCTGTATGGGCAAACATTAAGATAACTGCCGGACAGGCTGATGCAGGGAAGCCTGCCTTCATTCGTGAAGTTGTGGATGCCATCAACGGCATGAGGGGTGATGATCTTCCTGTCAGCGCATTCGTCGGACGCGAGGATGGTACTTTCCCCGCAGGAACAGCCGCATACGAAAAGCGCGGTATCGCCGTAAACGTGCCTGAGTGGCAGATGGACAAGTGCATACAGTGCAACCAGTGTTCATACGTCTGCCCTCACGCTGCAATACGTCCCTTCCTCCTTACCGATGAAGAGCTGGCAGCAGCACCTGAAGGTACCACAGCAAAGCAGGGTATCGGCAACACAAAGAGCCACAAGTTCAGGATCCAGGTCAGTGTCTATGACTGCACCGGCTGCGGTAACTGCGCCGATGTATGTCCTGCCAAGGAAAAGGCTCTTATTATGAAACCGCTTGAGTCACAGCTTGAGCAGGCCGACAGGTGGACATATATGCATGAGAAGGTCGGATACAAGGAGACAATCGTTGACAAATTTACGAACGTCAAGAACTCACAGTTTGCACAGCCTCTCTTTGAGTTCTCAGGCGCTTGCGCAGGCTGCGGTGAGACACCTTACATCAAGGCCATCACCCAGCTCTACGGTGACCGCATGGTCATCGCCA
>CAZHAI010000202.1:0-4465 GCA_964530645.1 uncultured Rikenella sp.
CTCAGCCATAATGAGCTCCTGGATGGCGCAAAGCGAATTGGAGATGAAGTGCGGGTTCATCTGGGCTCTCAGCAACCTTTGCTCAAGATCGATCTGCGAATATTTTGCCCGAAGGCGCGCGTGCCTCAGGTAAAGCAGCGAAAAAACAGCCACTATAACCAGCAGCAGTCCGAGGCCTCCGAGATAGATCCTCTGCTGTTTGATCTTATTTTCACTTATCAGTCTCTCCTGAACCCTGACGTGCTCGGCAGCATCCTGTTTCTTGTCGAAGTCATACTGGATCTCCATCCTGGTCACCTGCTGGAGGAACTGGTCATTACTTATGCTGTCCTTCATCTGCATATGCTCCTTCAGAAACCGGTATGCAAGGTCGTCTCTTCCTGTTCTGCCATAGATTTCGCTCAGCAGGAGAGTTGCATCAGAGATCACCAGGGGCATTTCCCGTTCCCGGGCGATGGACCGGGCACGGAGGGCGTTCTCAGTGGCCCGGCTGTAATTGCCGCGCGACTGCTCAATGTTTCCAAGGGTTACATAATAGGAGGGTGGAACGGTTATCCCGTTTTCCACAGCTATTGCTATTGCTTTTTCACTGTACCACAGGGCTGAGTCTCTCTGCTCCAGGTGAAGCAGCGTTGATGCGATATTTATGCACGCATCAGCTACCCCCGATTCCAGATTTATAATACGGTGCAGGTTAAGGCTCATCCGGTTGTAGATGAGAGCGCTGTCAAAGACACTTCTTGAATTATATATCTGGGCAATATTGTTGCACATCTTGGCCATCTCCCAGAGATCGCCCCTCTTCTCAGACAGGGAGAGGTGTTTAAGGCTGTATTCGAGGGCCTTGGTGTAGTTCTTCTGGTAAAAGTAAGCCAGTCCGATACTGCCATATGCCAATGACATGCCGGCGGTGTCGCTCATCATCTCCCACAGACGCAATGCTTCGAAATAGGTATCAATGGCCTGGCTGATCAGAGCCATCTCCTTGTAAACGTTTCCCAGGTTGTTCATTGCATCAGCCAGAGGTAAGGTATCCTTTACCTCCCTTGCAGCAGCAATTGCCCTTTCAATGTAACCTTTGGCCTTTCTGAGGTCTTTCTCCTGCCTCGCAAGGTATGCAAGAACGTTAAGGCTGTTGATCACACCCCGGTGGTCACCGGCCTTTTCGAAACATTCAAGAGCCTGTTGTCCGTACTTTTCTGATGTAACGAAATCGCTTCTGAAACTGTACACATATGCCAGCCCGTAATTTGCTCTTCCCTGGCCGGCAAATTCTCCTGTTTCTTCATAGATTTCCAGGGCACTTTCATTATAGAACTGTGCGCTGTCACCCTGGTTGTATTTCGCCAGGCAGGCCATACCCAGTGCAAGTGATGCATCAGCTATCCCTTTTTTATAGGATATTGTCTGAGAGGCTGCCAGGGCCTGACGTGACATAATAACAGAAACATCAGGATTTTTTCGTGCGATGGCATATGCTTCCCTGGTGGACCGGTTGATTGCTGTAGTGTCAGGTGTCACCTGTGCCCTGATGTCTACTGACTGCTGTAGCAGGAGCAGCAGGATGAGAATAAAGTTGCATTTTATCCCGGCAGTCATGGGTATCTGACCTTAAAGGATCAGAGAACTAATTTCGTAAAAATAATTGTCAGGATAACTGATTCAGAGCGAAATAATATCTGTTCTCAGGTTCAGTGCATCAACCTGAAGCAGTCGACCCGAAAGCACCTCCCCGGTCCCGGTGATAATCTTTATCACTTCACAGGCCTGTAGTGCCCCTATAATGCCGGGAAGCGGTCCTATTACCCCGGGAGGGGCTGATTTGTCTGCAGAAGTCAGGTGCATCTCCTCCGGATAGAGATCCCTGTAGGAGGGTCCTCCCCTGAAGTTAAGGACAGTGGCCTGTCCCATGAACTCACTCACTGCGCCGTAGACCATCGGTTTGCCGGCCCTGAAAGTTGCATCGCTGAGCACATACCTCGTGGAGTAGTTATCGCAGCAGTCAACCACAATGTCAAATTCCGCCAGCAGTCTGTCGGCGTTCTCATCGGTGAACCTCACCTGAAAGGGAATGGCAGTTATATGGGGATTGATTTGCCGGAGTCTGACTGAAGCTGCTTCAGCCTTTGGTCTTGTAATATCATCAGTCACATAGAGTACCTGCCTCTGGAGGTTACCTGTGTTGACCTCGTCGGAGTCGACTATACCGATTCTGCCTACCCCGGCGGCAGCAAGGTACATCAGTACCGGTGATCCGAGGCCGCCGGCGCCAACAACCAGTACAGATGCCTTCTTCAGCATTTCCTGCCCGCTCTCGCCTATCCCGGGAACAATAAGCTGCCTGTGGTAGCGCGTCTTTTCCTCAATTGTCAGTGGGCTCATATCTTCAGGATTAATTGACTGTCTCAGTCTGAATATGTCACAGTAGTCTCCAATTGTCTCCTTATCAGTTCAAACAATTGCGGTGTGTTTCTCTCGAGGGACAGCTCCGGAAGGTTGTCAAAATCGAAAAATCCGGCCCCGGTCGTCTCATTGCTGTCGCACAATTCACCGTCAACCAGGTCGCAAAGCATGACTATTTTGTAGAAATGATACGGAAGGGGAGGGAAACCGTGCCTGTCGGTGTCGACCAGAGCCAGCAGCCTGTTGAACCGCACGTTGAGGCCTGTCTCCTCACGAACCTCCTTCACCGCCACCTCGGCAGGGGAGTAGTTGATATCTGCAAATCCGCCCGGCATTGAATGTCTGCCGTCAACCCTTTCCCTTACCATCAGTATTTTTCCCTCTTTTATCACCACCGACCTGACATCCACCTTCGGGGTCTGGAATCCGGTCTCGTTGGTGAAAAGGTCATGTATCCTGGAAGGCTCGGTATCACTTACAGAACTGGCAAGGTCCACGCTCAGGTTGCGAAGCTCCTCGTACCGTTCCCTGTCAAAATCATTTTCAACGAAATGCAGGCCTGACTGTGCTAAAGCCTGCACTCTTCGCGCAATTCTCAGTATTTCAGTTTCCAATTTTATAGCAGGTTCAATGCAAACGCTAACTTATGAAAAATTCAGGATATCGTGTTAATACGATTGCCGGGTATCACTTTTCAGGGTCGGCTGGAGGTTTTGGGGTATGGCTTTTGCGTGGCCGGAAGGTACCCTGACATCTGCAGTAATGTTCTATTACGGTATTATATTTGTGGAGAAATGTTGTTACCTTAACATGGATAAATATGAAAAATACCTTAATAAGCCTGGCAATCGTTATGGTTGCGGGCACTTCAGGACAAATGACATCATGCGATAAACAACCGGAAAAGATCCTCCCCTCCGACCCTGTGGAGATCAAGCTTGACCTCAGGCAGAAGGAGGTGGTGGTATCGGCAAACAGGTTCGCCTTTGATCTCTTTAAACCGGTTGTGGCCGGTGAGACTGCCGGTACAAATATTATGATTTCCCCTTTCAGCGTCACCAGCGCGTTGTCGATGACTCTGAACGGCGCCTCGGGTGGTACGTTTGATGCCGTGAAATCAGCTCTCCGGTATGACGGCATGAGCCTGGAAGAGATCAACGATACCTACCGGAAGCTGGTAACCGAGATGATCCCTGTTGACGAGCGGGTGGTGATGGAGGTAGCAAATTCCGTCTGGGCTGAGAATCATTTCCCGGTTAAGAAGGAATTCATTGATGCTCTGAAGGAGTGGTACAGGGCGGAGGCCAGGAATTTCGATGTCTCCGATCCCCGTTCAGTGGATATAATCAACGGCTGGATAGAGGAGAAGACCCACGACAGGATTCAGAAAATGATCGCTCAGCTGGAACCTGATCTTGCCATGCTGCTTATCAATGCTGTCTATTTTAACGGGAAGTGGAAGCATCAGTTTGACAGCAAACTTACAGCTGACAGGCCATTTTATGTCACCCCGGGCAATCCGGTCAATGTGCCGATGATGTACCAGAAACAGAAATTCGCAGTTGCAGCTGCTGATAAGGCAAGGCTGGTGGAGCTGCCATACGGGCAGGGTAACTATTCGATGGTGGTAGCGTTGCCTGATGAAGGGGTTTCAGCTTCAGAGATTGCTTCCGGACTCGACGCAGGAAAATGGGTGGAATGGATGGAGGCTCTCTCTTATGGCATCACTGAGGTAGAGCTTTATATGCCGAAATTTAAATACGACTACAAGCGCAAACTGAATGATGACCTTGTAAGTCTTGGCATGGGACCGGCATTTGATCCGGGCGTGGCAGACTTCAGCCGGATCAGCGATGTGGATGTGTTTATATCATTCGTGCTTCACCAGACATTCATCGAGAACAAGGAGGAGGGCACTGAAGCTGCAGCGGCAACAGTGGTGGGATTCACCCGCACCTCGCTGCCGCCTGAGCCGGAGAAGATTAACATCAACCGTCCGTTCCTTTACTTCATAAGGGAGGTAACCACAGGCACGATAGTATTCATGGGGATGGTAGATGAC
>CAZHAI010000203.1:0-4459 GCA_964530645.1 uncultured Rikenella sp.
TGTCAAGAGGGCAGACCCAGTTCGGATCTCCCCTGTAAAGCCTTTTCGGGAACTCGGTGAATTCCCGCTTCAGGGCTTCAGTTGTCACTTCGGTTATTCTCATCTAGTTCAGATCTGAAGGTCGAACCATGAGCGGACTCTCTCCCTTCCGGTACCGGTCTCATCCCTGTGGGAATACTCATTGGTTCTCCTGTTATAGTTATAGTCGATACTCCATTCTGAAGCATGATCTCTTATCTCCCTGATGGCGGCAATTACAATTTCAAGTTCAGCGTCTGTCATCGTCGGGTGAATAGACAGCCTTACCCATCCGGGCTTTTCGGAAAGGTCTCCCCTGTTGATCATCTCGGTGATGCGGTGGCTGTGGTCATATGTAACATCAAGCAGGTAGTGTCCGTAGGTTCCGGCACAGGCGCATCCTCCCCTGACCTGTATCCCGTACCTGTCGCTCAGAAGCTTGACCACCAGGTTGTAGTGAAGGCCGTCAATATAGAAGGAGACGGCGCCAAGTCTCTCCCGGACGTTTGATGCAAGGATATGCAGGCCCGGGATGGACTCCAGGCCGCTGAAGGTTCTCTCCAGAAGCTCCTTCTCCCGGGCTTTTATATTTTCAGTCCCCATCTGCTCCTTGAGCCTGATTGCAAGGGCGGCCCTGATCATCTGCAGGAATCCGGGGGTGCCGCCGTCCTCCCTTGACTCTATGCTGTCAACATACTTATACTCACCCCACGGGTTGGTCCAGTCAACGGTGCCGCCTCCCGGCTGATCCGGTACGGTTGATTTGTATAATGACTTGTCAAAGAGCATGACTCCGGAAGAACCCGGGCCTCCGAGGAACTTGTGAGGTGAGAAGAAGATTGCATCAAGCTTCTCCATCGGATCAGCCGGATGCATGTTGATGTCAACATACGGTGCTGATGCGGCGAAGTCAACGAAGCAGAGTCCTCCGTGCTCATGCATTATGCGCGCCATGGTGTGATATGGAGTGAATACCCCGGTGACGTTTGAGCAGGCAGAGAATGATCCTATTTTGAATTTCCTGTCGCTGTATTTTTCAAGCGCTTTTCTGAGGTTATCCGGGTCTACAGTGAGTCCGGCACATGGCTCTATTATAACCACATCGGCCATTGTCTCGTACCATGAAGTCTGGTTCGAGTGGTGCTCGATGTGGGTGATGAATACAACCGGGCGTTCAATGTCAGAGAGGCATCTGGCTGTTTTGGGGTAGTTGCACCCCTTGAGTCCCAGTATTCTCTGGAACTTGTTGATCACTGCTGTCATGCCGGCTCCTGCACCGATGATCACATCGTCAGGACCCGCATTGACGTGTTTTTTTATGATCTCCTGTGCATGGTGATATGCCCAGGTTGTCATTGAGCCGGTCTCTGATGTCTCGGTGTGGGTGTTGCCCACAAATGGACCGAAGGAGGCTGTCATCCGCTCTTCGACGGGACCATAAAGTCTGCCGCTTGCTATCCAGTCGCAATAGATGATCTTTTTAAGACCATAAGGGGTAGTGTACTCCTGGTCAATACCCACGATGTTTCTCCTGAACTTGCTGAAATAATCCTCCAAATGGCGGGTGGTCTCGGGCATCCTGATTGGCTTTTTTTACCTCGCCAAATATAATGCTTTTTAATCTTTGGGACAGGCGGGTAACTGATCCTTTGTACCCGGGATATTTGTCAGTGGATATCGATGATACGGTGATCGATGAGCACGAACAATGCAATAAGCAGGGCTGAGAAGATCAGCCAGCTTTTTAGGGGGATGTACTCCTGCGGTCTTATCTTCATTTTTTTCCAGACGTACCAGATAAGGAACAGCTTCTCAAGGAAATAGACAATGAAGGTTGCCAGTGCAACGCCGACAACGCCGTACGGTTTAATAAGGAAGAGGCTGAGGGGGATGTTCACGGCAATCTCCACCGCAGCTGCATAAAGAGTCACATTTGTCTTCCTTCTGCCAATGATTATTGTCTGTGGAAATACGAGCCTCGGGATTGTAAGCAAAAGGTATATCATAAAGACGTCAGCGCTTCGCTGGAATTCCGGTGTGAAGAGACGGGGGTAGACCCAGCGGGCCACGAACATTGTGACTATTGAGACCGGGAAGAGGTATTTTATGAGCCTGTCGGACCGTTTACGAAGGGTCACGAGGGCCTCGCGCATTCCTTCCCTGGTGCTGAAAAGAGGGAGGAGCGCATTGCTCAGTCCGTTGGCGAGAAGAAGCACAAGAGGAAACTCTTTGGCACCGTATCGGTACATTGCAAAGACACCGGGGTCAGCATAGCGTGCTGATATTATAATGCCGTCGATGTACTGTGCCGAGCCGCTTATCAGGAAGGTCAGGATAAGTGGCATTCCCACCCTGAGGTGTTCCCTGATGAAGTCATATGACACCTTTATAAGAGTATACCGGCGAAGGAGGATGATGAGCCATACCCATCTCACCCCGGTAATTGCAAAAAGTCCCAGGATGGCGCTCTTCTCATCAAACCCGGCGAGTACCGGCGCAAGGACAAGGATCAGCTGGGCCGAATAGGTGTAAATGCCGTACTGCAGGATCCTGTGAGGTCTTTTATTAAGAAGGTAGATATATTCGACGAGGGTGACAGGGTTGCTCAGCAGGATGTAGAGCAGAAGCAGGTTGGAATAGGGTATTTCCGGCCGGGCCTGCGATGACTCGAGCATGACCTTTATCGGTATCCCGAGGATAAATACAAGCAGGCTGAAAATGGAGATCAGGAGGAAGGCGTTGAATATCTCCGGTGATTTTCGGCCCTCCTTATCACCATCATCTCTGAAGGTTCTGTTGCGGTTATAGAGTGTGAGGAGCGACTGAATTATGCCGGTAACCCAGAAAAAGCTGAGAAGGCTGGAAATAAAGAGGAATAGTTCCCAGTTGCCGATCTGTGGCCGGGTGAGGTGACTCTTTGTAAATACGATGCTGATAATGAGGAAGGTGATGAATCTGAGCAGTTGTACGGCCTGCAATCCTGAGATGTTGTCTATAAATTTCAGTCTGGTCAAACTTTCCCCGTTATTTTATCTGAAACGCTGTGAGCCGGCAATAATTGTACCATGTCTTAATGACCCGGCTAAGTTAAGATTTGAACGAAATGATACAAAATAAAAATAAGTTTTTGCAGAATGGGAATTTTGCTGTTTATTTGCACTCCGAAATACGGTGGTTGTAGCTCAGTTGGTTAGAGCGCCAGATTGTGGATCTGGAGGTCGCCGGTTCGAACCCGGTCTTCCACCCTCTTAATAAAAGCTGACCCGCGAATGCGGGTACAGCTTATTTTTTTTGTGAAAGGATGAAGCTTGCTTCAGACTGAAGAAAAAAATAAGCTGGTTCCCGGGCTGTGGCCCGGGGACAGTTTTTATTGAGAATGGCATCTCCCTGCCGGTTCGCCGTCTGAGGGAACCGAAGACGGCAACCCGGTCTTCCACCCTCTTAATAAAAGCTGACCCGCGAATGCGGGTACAGCTTATTTTTTTTGGCAAAGTTCAGTCATAACTTTTTCTAAATATTTAGTAGCCTTTCCCGTCAGATTACCAAAAGAATAAAGCCGGTCACCCTGCTGCGCTGCCGGATACGCATTCATACATTAATATTAGAGAGGTAGCATTTTTTAACATTTGCCGTGACGATATAAAAATATATTTTCATACATTGCACGACTTGAATTTTAACCTAAATCAAATTAGTATGAAGAAACTATTTCTGTTCTTTGTTTTGTTTGTGTTAGCAGGTGCAAGTACCCTGTGGGCACAGACAAAAGTCATTACAGGTACGGTTACCTCCGCTTCGGAGGGGGAAGGTTCAATTCCCGGAGTATCTGTGTTCGTCAAAGGCACCACCATTGCAACATCAACAGATGTCAACGGCAGGTTCTCACTGACAGTACCCGAAGATGCAACAACTCTTGTCTTCTCCTTTATCGGGATGAAGCAGCAGGAGGTAAACATCGCCGGACGTTCGGTGGTAAACTGCGTGATGGAGTCTGACGTGGTAGGCCTGAGTGAAGTTGTTGTGACCGCACTCGGGATTAAGAGGGAGAAGAGGGAGATCACTTATCAGACCCAGAAAGTTGACAATGCAGAACTTGCTGCAGCCCAGCCAACGAGAGCCGGTAGCGCACTCGCAGGTAAGGTTGCAGGTCTGCAGATCAACGTTCAGGACAACAGTGTTAACCCCACAACCCAGATCATCCTCAGAGGTCTCAGATCAATCTCATCAGACAACCAGGCATTGGTTGTCATTGACGGTGTGATTGCATCTCTTGGCGCTTTTGATGACCTGAACCCCAATGATATAGCTGACCTCAGCATCCTGAAAGGTGCAACCGCAGCAGCACTTTACGGCTCAAACGCAGCCAACGGTGCCATCGTGGTTTCAACCAAGAAGGGCCAGGCAGGCGAAAAGATGACAGTGGGTCTCAACTCATCATATA
>CAZHAI010000204.1:0-4450 GCA_964530645.1 uncultured Rikenella sp.
TATCCTGATTGCATTCATTATCAAAAATAACATTTGGCTGTCACAATGCAAACAAAAAAAGAAGAGGCACACCTGGGTGCACCTCTTCTTAAAACGATTCTGGATGATTAACCGGAAGTTATCTACCGGTCATTGTCGCGACGGCGGTCATGTGAGCGATTCTCACGGTTTCCGCGGTTTCCGTCACGTGGTCCCTGATAGTCTCTTCTTTCAGTGTGTTCGCGTTTTGGCGGTTCAACATAGCCTTCCGGCTTGGGGATGAGCGGCTTGCGTGACAGCCTCAGCTTGCCGGTCTTCTGATCAACCTCTATCAGCACTACCTCAACAATGTCACCCTCCTTGAACAGTTCCTCAACAGTGCCTACTTTTTTCCAGTCCATCTCCGAGATATGGAGTAGCCCATCCTTGTTAGGAAGGATCTCGACAAAGGCTCCGAACTGTGTTATAGTCTTTACCTTGCCGGTGTATACCTTTCCAACCTCAGGAACAGCGCATATGGCGTTGATCCTGTCAAGGGCGGCCCTGATGACTTCGTAATTATCGCCGAAGACGTCGACCATACCCTGGCCGTTGATCTCCTCAATAACAATCGTAGCACCTGTAGTTGCCTGAATATCCTGTATGATCTTGCCACCGGGGCCGATCACTGCACCTATCATCTCCTTGGGTATGTAGATCTTCTCAATCCTGGGGGCATGAGGCTTGAGCTCGGGCCTGGGCTCGGCTATTGTCTCCTGCATGATGTCAAGGATATGAAGCCTTCCGATGCGCGCCTGGCTCAGTGCCTGCTTCAGCACCTCGAACGACAGTCCGTCAACCTTGATGTCCATCTGGGTTGCAGTTATGCCGTCCCGGGTACCTGTGACCTTGAAGTCCATGTCGCCCAGATGATCCTCATCACCGAGGATGTCTGACAACACGGCAAATTTCTTTCCATCCTTGTCAGAAATGAGTCCCATTGCGATGCCTGACACCGGTTTGGCTAGTTTGATGCCTGCATCCATAAGTGCCAGTGTTCCTGCACATACTGTTGCCATAGATGATGAGCCGTTTGACTCAAGTATATCTGACACTACCCGGATTGCATACGGGTTGGTTTCATCAGGAGGCATCATGTTCTTCAGAGCCCTGTGTGCCAGGTTGCCATGGCCTATCTCCCTCCGGCTGGTGCCGCGGGCAGGCTTGGCCTCACCGGTTGCAAAGGGCGGGAAGTTATAGTGAAGGGTGAATTTGTCTGATCCCTGTCTGAGAACCTCGTCAATCATCTTCTGATCGAGTTTGGTACCGAGGGTGACTGTAGTGAGCGACTGTGTCTCACCGCGTGTGAAGATGGCTGAGCCGTGGGCTGCCGGCAGGGGATCGATCTCGCACCATATGGGGCGTATCTCATCCAGCCTGCGGCCGTCAAGGCGCTTGTGCTCATCAAGCACGAGGCGACGGGCGGCTTCCTTCTCAACATCATGAAAATACCTGTTTACCAGCATCTTGTCAGCCGGAGCATCTTCGGGGAACTGAGCAAGAAAATCAGCCTTGATTGCATCAAAACCGTCAGAGCGGGTCTTCTTATCCGAACCGCTGGCTGCAAGGGTGTAGCACTTTGTATAGGTCTCATCCCATATCTTCTTGCGGAGATCTTCGTCGTTCTTCTCGTGGCAGTATTCTCTCTTGACTGTCTTGCCAACCATCTCGGAGAGTTCCTTCTGTGCGATACACTGCGGCTTAATAGCCTCATGCGCAATGCGAAGCGCCTCGAGCATCACATCCTCGGATACCTCGTGCATCTCTCCCTCAACCATCATGATGTTCTCATATGTTGCACCCACGATGATGTCAAGATCAGCAGTTTCCACCTGCTCAAATGTCGGGTTGACGATAAATTCGCCATTGACCCTTGCAACCCTTACCTCGGAAATGGGTCCATGGAACGGGATGTCTGAGACTGCAAGCGCTGCCGAAGCAGCCAGTCCTGCAAGTGCGTCAGGCATAATATCCTTCTCAGCAGAGATGAGGTTGATTGTCACAAAGACCTCTGCATGGTAGTCATCCGGGAAGAGAGGGCGCAATACCCTGTCTACAAGCCGTGATACCAGAATCTCATTGTCACCGGGTCTGGCTTCTCTCTTGAGAAAACCGCCGGGAAAGCGGCCCGATGCCGCATACTTTTCCTTGTACTCAACGGACAGCGGCATGAAGTCGGTGTCTTCCTTTGCATCCTTCGCTGCAACGACGGTTGCCAGAAGCATGGTCTTACCCATCCTTACAACCACAGCGCCGTCAGCCTGCTTGGCCAGCTTGCCAGTCTCAATAACTATTGACCGGCCATCGCCAAGGTCAATACTTTTTTCAATTAACTTATACATGTATGTTTCAAATTATTACGGGATAAATGATAAATATGCGGGATATTTATCAGAGAATTAAAAAAGGCAATATGAAATTGCCTTTTCTGTTTTACTTGCGCAGGTTCAGCGCCTTGATTATTTCACGATACCTGCTTATATCCTTTAATTTCAGATAGTCAAGTAACCGCCTTCTTTTCCCGACCAGACTGATAAGCGCCCTCTGGGTACTGAAGTCTTTCTTGTTCTTCTTTAGGTGCTCTGTCAGGTGCGCAATCCTGTAGGAGAAAAGTGCAATCTGACCCTCAGCACTCCCAGTATCCATTTCTGAAGATCCGAATGTCTTGAAAAATTCCTGTTTCTTCTCCGTAGTCAAATACATATCCTTATCCAATAGATTGTTAATAAATTCTCCAATTTTGGATCGCAAAGATACAACTCTATTTTGTAATAATTCAAACAATTTAAAGAATTTTTTGCATTTGACTGTCAGTTAACTCACTCTGGTACGGCTGCAGGGACCTCTGCAGGTGCCTTTATGTAAAAGACGCAATATTGATGCCAACAGTTGCGCCGGATTAAAACTTTATTTCCTGTTTAATAAACGTGTTTCCGGGCTGGATGTTTTAAGGGTTCATGGCTCCAGGAATAGTGAGTTTGAGCGGTTTATGATATGGCCCCTGGTTATAAGGGAAGAACCTATCGCGCAGTCGAGGCATCTGTGAAACCTGCACCGGAGGTTCCTGAGTTCCAGCAGCGCCTGGGAGGCGAAAGCCGACTCCGGTTTTAATCCCGACTCCGCGAAATCTGTAACCACACTGTTCTCCTCCGGGGGCAGCGAATCAAGGATGTCGACGGCCCTGTCACACCACTCCTGCTGTTGCCTGCTCTTCCCGTAAACGAAAAGCAGCGGTGCAACAGCGTTGATGATCAGGAGGTCTACCGACTGCTTTCCTGCACGGCCCGCGATGGAGGGGACCTCCTTCCCGAACTGGTAGTGGCGGCTCCAGTATCCTGAAGTGGTGACACCAAGCAGCCTCCTCAGGCTGTCGTTGTCACGGCATTCGAGCACCCGCGAAAAAAGTCCTTCGCTGTGCGTGAGCAGTGCTGCCAGCTGCGCGATCCTTACGGTGGGGAAGTTTGCAGGCCGAAGCCGGTGGAACTTCCACAGCCAGCCATCAGCGGGTTGAAGGGAGTATTTGATGCGCAGAACCCGGTATTCTCTTAAGAGCAGCATGTAATAATCATCCCTGACAACCTCGCGGAATAGGGCTTCATCCAGCAGGCCCGCCGTCCCGAAGAGAAGCGCTTCCACCTGCAGCAGGTTGTCAGAGTGCTTCCTGATGACCTTCAGCGGAAGCCTGGAGGCCAGTATCTCAAAGGGATCGGTATTGACGCGGAATCCGAAATAGCGCGAAATGAGCCTGTAGAGAGTCTCCTCCCAGTCGTTTCCCGTCTTCACGAGTATCTCCCTGATCTCATCGCTCTTTCTCTCCAGGCGCTCCACTGCCACAGTCCAGAGCCAATGCTTGACAACAAATCCGTCGGTCATGCCTATCAGTCCGCCGCATGGCAGCGGCGACGGGTTGTTCACCAGCCCGAGGTAGTTCTCCCACAGAGCCGGGTCAAACAGGGGCCGTGCAGTCAGCAGGCGCCGCCCTGATGCAGTGTATACATCGGTATCCTCATTATGAACCAGGTGAAGGATCACGTTGTCATATGCGTGATCAGTATGGTGGCCGTGACGGTACCAGTCGGATGCATTTACGTGGATCTCAGTGTTGCCTGCCCATTCGGTGCCGGCAACGACCAGCCGCGTATTGAAGAAATCGGGTCCGGAGTCGCGGTTATACTCGCCCGGTGTTATCACCTCTATCGGCCCGGCGTCTTTGTCACACAGGCTCCCGCCGTCAAAGAAACGGTTTTTCCACACCCAGTGCAGGAACTCTTCTTTCATGATCGGTAATTGTTAAAATAAATGCAGCAAATCAAAGGTATGAACAAGCGGTGTATTCAACAAAAAAAAATGGTCCGGCAGGGCAGGCCGGATTGTTTCGGAAAAATTGAACAGGCTGGCACCTTAAGCGCTAAAATGCCTGCAATCGGGGCTT
>CAZHAI010000205.1:0-4426 GCA_964530645.1 uncultured Rikenella sp.
GTATCTGGCATTGATATTTGATTTGTATCAAATTAAGCAAGATTTTCAGAATAAAAAAATGACAGCGGGAATAATAGGGAAATATGCTATTCCGGCGGTGCTGTTTCAGGGCCGGTCCTCAGCGGATTCGATCCGTTGCCGGTTTTACCGGCTGCGCTGCGGTGCGATCCCGTTTTTGTGGCGGACTGTAAACAACTCAACCAGGTGACGGCTTCTCTGCCTGTGTTGCGCTGCGGTATCGTTACAGATGCACTGCCGGTCAGCCCTGTGACGGTAGCGAGAAAACCCGGCGGTTCACTATTGACTGACCAAGGGTGATCTCGTCAGTATACTCCAGTACGTCACCAATTGCCACCCCGCGGGCCAGGGTTGTGACGCGTACCTCATATCCGGACAGACGCCTGAAGATATAGTAGTTGGTGGTGTCACCCTCCATCGTAGTGCTCAGTGCAAGGATTATCTCCTTCACCCCGCCGCCGCGCACTCTCTCTTCAAGGCTGGCTATGGTCAGGTCAGATGGACCAATGCCGTCAACCGGAGAGATGATCCCGCCGAGCACATGGTAGAGTCCTTTGAACTGCCTTGTGTTTTCAACTGCCATCACATCCTGTACGTTTTCAACCACGCAGATTAATGAGAGGTCTCTCGATTGATCACTGCAGATGTCACATACGGGAGTGTCGCTGATGCCGTGACAGACATTGCAGTAACAGACATCCTCCCTCAGCCTGGTGACTGTCTCTCCGAAACGTCGGACTTCGGCGCTGTTGCGCCTGAGGAGATGCATCACCAGCCTGAAGGCTGTCTTGCGGCCTATCCCGGGAAGCGATGCAAATTCATTTACAGCCTCTTCGAGCAGTCTTGATGGGAAACGTGCTGACATTTCAGGAGTTTGAGGCAAAAATAATTCAATATTTCCCGCAAACCTGTCAGGATCATAAATTTTATCTGCGATCTTTTTGCTATCCTTGCAATCATGTTATCTGAACTATGACACCTGCCCTCATCCTTACGATTTTCATAGCATACACGCTGATGCTTTTCGTGGTCACCTTCATCACGTCACGGAAGGCCAACCATCAGTCGTTTTACATCGGAAACAAAGTATCACCGTGGTACGTGGTTGCCTACGGCATGATAGGAGCCTCGCTGTCAGGCGTTACATTCATGTCTGTTCCCGGGTGGGTTGGCGAGACACAGTTCTCATATATGATGGTGGCATTCGGGTATTTCTTCGGGTACGTTGTTATTGCCCTCATACTCCTTCCGCTGTACTACAGACTCAAGCTTACATCAATATACGGATACCTGGAACAGAGGTTCGGGTTCTGGTCCTACAAGACCGGTGCCGGGTTCTTCATCCTCTCCAGGGTGCTTGGCGCTTCACTGCGCATGTTCCTTGTCATAAATGTGCTGCAGATCTTCGTGTTTGACGCCTGGAACGTTCCCTTCTGGGTCAACGTGCTTATATTCATTATACTAATAATTATTTACACCCTGAAGGGAGGGATCCGGACAATAATCTGGACTGATACACTACAGACAACCTTCATGCTGCTGGCAGTTGTGCTTTCAGTGTATTACATAAGCAGGGAGCTTGGTGCGCCGTTCGGCAAGCTGATTGGCGACCTTTTTGACAGCGATATGTCGAAGATGGTTATCACCGACTGGGACCATCCACGTCACTTTATCAAGCAGTTCTTCAGCGGCATGTTCATCACAATCACAATGACAGGCCTTGACCAGGAGATGATGCAGAAGAACCTGAGTATCAGGAGACTGAAGGATGCCCAGAAGAATATGTTCACCTTCAGTACAATAAACCTCTTCGTTGTCTTCATGTTTCTGGTGCTGGGTGCATTCCTCGTGTACTTTGCAGCTGCTCAGAATGTGACTGTAGCAATGACTGACGATCTTTTCCCGACAATCGCGTTCAGGTACCTGGGTCCTGCGGCCGGTGTTGTGTTCCTTGTCGGTCTGATCTCAGCGGCATTTCCAAGCGCTGACGGGGCACTGACATCGTTGACAACATCATTCAGCATTGACTTCCTGGGACTTGAGAAGAAGACGGAGATGGACAACACAAAAAAGACCAGGATACGATATTCGGTTCATTTAACCTTTGCCCTGATCTTCTTCATCTGTATTCTGGCCTTCAGAGAGATGAATGACAGGGCCATAATTGACAAGCTCTTCACAATAGCAGGCTATACTTACGGTCCATTGCTCGGGCTCTTCACATTCGGACTGTTTACAAGAAGAACAGTAAGAGACCGTTATACGCCATGGATAGCCATCCTTTCCCCGGTGATCTGCTACTTCCTGAGCCACTTTTCAGAGGAGCTTTTCAACGGTTACAGGTTTGGTTTCGAGATGCTTCTTGTAAACGGTTTTCTGACCTTCCTGGGATTGCTTGCATTCAGCAGCAAGAAGCGCTGGGAGCCGGTCAATGAAGCCTGACGGCGTATTGTTCCTACAGCCTTCCTGAAGAGCCTGTTCTGCCGGTCGTGTTACCTGTACCGGTCTGACCGGTTCCTTCCGGATTCTCCTCTCCCTCCTCATCTTCATCAGATTGCCGTGTCTTCGGCTTGATGTAAACCTTGATCTTTTTATAGGGAATCGAGACGGATAAATAATACTCAGCCCCGGTTGTCATCCCTGAGGTGCCTGCTCCGTAACCGGGCATCCAGACGGGTTTGAGATCCTTTCCTGCCCCGGCGCTGATCAGCAGACGCATGTAAAGATTCCATCCGATTGTCACTCCGGGAAACAGTTCTGTCCGCACGCCGGGTGTGATTTCGAGGTAGTGTCCCAAGTGCCTTCCTGCCGGAACGGAGGCCTCACCCGCACCCCATTCGTTTGTATATCTGATCATCGAGGCCTCTTCGCTGTAGAAGCTGAGACCGTATCTGATGCCGATGCCTGCCCGGTACCTGCCCTGAGAAACGTCAGCCTTGATGAAGTTGTAGTCGGCACCGGCAGTGAAGCTGAGGCCACGGCTTTCGAAATCATAAATGACTTCAGATGAGCTGAACGACGAATACCTGACTCCTGCGGTAACTGCAAGTGATGAATTCATATCGACCGAGGCAAGAACACCGTAACTAAGAAGGTCCCTTCCCGTCAGTTTCATAGCAGGGCCTGACAGATCGAACCCTGCCCTCACATGAAGCGGGAATGTAACCGTATCCTGTGACAGAAGGGCCTGGCTGCCGGTTAAAAGGAGGCTAATAAAAAAGATGCAGGTTCTTTTCGCCATTAAGGTTCACGCTTTTGTTCTCTATGATAAGTGTATCAATTATATTGTGCGTTGTCTTAAGTCCGGTAATGTCGCTCACAAGGGTGTATCCGCATTCTGGTGAGACCAGGTGGGGATTCCGGGTGTACCATATGACAGCGGTGTCTGTAACGCCGTTAAGGGTTATTATGAAGACCGACTCGTCAACGGCCGGATCCAGCGGCACCGAAAAGAATGAAGTTCCCCTTTCGTCAATGAATTTAAGGGTGTCAGCAGCCCTGTAAGTATAGACCCTCAGCGAGTCCGCCCTGGCTGTCTCACCTGTGCCGCTGACGAGCAGCAGAGTGTTCATGAGAGGATCGGTCTCCTCGTAACAGGGTTGCACCGAACAGGACGACAAGCCTGAAATCATTGCTGCAAGTGCGGCAAACAGTGGTATGGCAAGGTACCTGATCATAACGGATGACAAAGGTATAAAAATAATCAGGAGGTTACGCACTGTGTGCCTTAACCTCCGTGTTGTATGACGCGGGCAGTTCAGAACTTCGGCAGGTTCTTCAGGATACCGCTGACACCGTTGCGGATTACTCCAACGACCATGTCCACCACGGTTCCTTTATCCTTCACGGAGTAGATCTCATTTATGACATGCTGGTACCTTTGAATCAGAACATTCCTTCTTAGCTTGAGGGTGGGGGAGAGTTCTCCGGTCTGCGGAGTCCACTCCTCGGTCACGAGCCTGAACCGTCTGATATGCTCGAACTCACCAAGGTTCCTGTTCACCTCCCGCACCTCCCGGGCAAAGCGTTCAATTACCTCAGGAATCTCAACGAGGTCAGCATTGTCACGGTACTGAATCCTGTGCATGTAACACCAGTCGTGCAGGAAGGTGAAGTTCGGTGAGATCAGGGCGCTTGCGAATTTCTCATTCTCACCTATGACCATTGCCTGTTCTATGAATAACGACTCCTTGAGCTTGTTCTCAATCACCTGCGGGGAGATGTATTTGCCGGCTGAAAGCTTGAACATCTCTTTCTTGCGGTCTGTGATTCTGAGGAATCTTCCCTCCTCCAGCCTTCCGATATCTCCCGTATGGAACCAGCCGTCGGCATCAATCACCTGTACGGTCAGCTCAGGTTCCATGTAATAGCCCAGCATGACATTGGGCCCCTTGCAAAGTATCTCACC